>JAYVZU010000557.1:0-9647 GCA_043783075.1 Rhodanobacteraceae bacterium | reverse complement strand
ATTGCGTCGTGCAGGTGCTGCGTCTCGTCGAGGACGTTGCCGAGATCGAAGAAGGCGAGGGCGTAGGAGGGGTCGGCCTCGGTGGCGCGGCGGTACATCTGCTCGGCGGCCTTGAAGTCTCGCTGGTTGTAAAAGATGGTGCCGAGATTGATGTAGGCCGGCGCGTGGTCCGGCTTGATGTCGAGGATCTCGTAGTAGGCGTGGACCGCCTGGTCGACGGTGGCGGCGTTCTCTTCCAGCTGGACGGCGCGGGCGAACATCTCCTGCAGTTGCGCGACCTGCTGGGCGGGGTTGGGGCCAGAACCAGAGCCAGAGGTGCCGCCGCGTACGACCTTCAACTGGCCGCCATCGCTGTTGGCGAAATCGAAGGCGAGTTGCTGGGTGAGGGGGTCGACGAGGGCGCCGCCGTGACGGAAGACGAGGCGCGAACCCCGGCGAACTACGCTGGTTTCTACGAGAGCGTTCCGCATGCCAGCGACCCGCTGCATGGCGTCCGCCTGAGCCTTGATGCTGCGGGCGGAGATTCGCTTGGACCGCATCTCGCGGAGGGCGCGGAGCCTCGACAGGTGCTCGAAGGAGTACGGTTCTTCGTCCGGGATGGTGGGGAAAAGACCTTCGCGCTCCCAGGCGGCCAGTTGGCGCGGCTGGAGGTGCAGAATCCGGAGAAGGTCTTGACGGGTATATCGGGTCACGGGAGAGTCTCTGTTATTCGGGCTTCACTCACTCAATGGAACGTCAAGCTCTATTCGGAGTATGGCTTGCAGACCCGCGCCAATCAAGCCCGATTGCGGTAACTTGCCCAAAAACAGGTGGATAAGTGGATAACGTGTACATGGGTTGATTCCCCCCTGGAGGGAGGATGTTCGCGTGGATGAGTTGTGGCGGGAGTGTTGCCGGGAAGCTAAGGCGAGGACAAGGCAAATACTGAGATTCTGGCTTTGCCAAAATGACGTCGCACGTTCCAGGAAGGTGAGGAAATGGAGCCGATGAGCGGAGTTGAACCGCTGACCTACGGATTACGAATCGGATAGGCTCATCGGCGGATTCTGGCGTTATGTATTGCAAAGAAAGGAGAAGCAACACTTTTTGCAACCCCGGAAGTCGTTCAGACCAGTGCTGAATTTGTTGGGGTTTGCATAGAACGGTTGAAGCCGGACGACACAAAGACGTCACAGCATGGATTCCGTAGATCTGATGAAGCTACTTCTTCGACCAATCGTGCCGGAGTGCAGCAGATGAGCGTGCTGCGAGTCCGAACGGGGGCAGCGAGATCGTGCCAGGCACGTCTTCGTCAATAAGCAAACTGAGGTTGGACGGAACACCGTCCAACCTCCATAATCGAAATCAGGAGTTAGGGCAATGCCTAGACAGGAAGTCTTCTTCGAGCAGAAATCGGGCAACACACGTGTCGAGGTTATCAAAACCTACGATTCGTCGTACGCCCGCGAGGTATTCAAAGGGATCGACGAACAGGCCACAGCAGACCTGGCAGCGGCCCTTGAACTGGAGAAGAATTTCGAGCCCTCAGATATTCCGTCGCCTGATGCAATCGATTATGACAACTTTCTCTGGGAGGAGCTTTACGATGCTGCCAGGGAAGATGTGCGCAACGACCCCAACCTTTATTCATTCTTCGTTGTGTCTGAGACGAGGGCGGGGACTACCCGGGACCTTTACGTTTCGCCGGACTGGCCCAGTGCTGAGGCTTTTGCAAAATCGCTGATCCACGAACTTCGCTGATCGATGTAGCAGCCCAGATACCCCAACTTCACAGCCGCCAATCCCGATTAGGGATTGGCGGCTTGCACTTAACGACGACTAGACGCGGGGAAGACACTTATACAGCCCGAGGAGATAGACTTGAAAAGAATGAAGCAAGCGACTGCACCGGCAAATCCCGCAACACGTTCGCTGACCAGCATCGAGGCTTTTTGTGGTGCTGGAGGAATGTCACTCGGATTGATCCGCGCCGGCATCGATGTGCGGCTCGCGTTCGATCTGAACCCACAAGCGGTCTCGACCTACAATCGCAATATATCGCCCCATTGCCACGTCTTGGATGCGAAGCAAGTGACCGGCAATCAGCTTCTCGATATGGCTGGGCTGTCACAGATTGGCGTCGACATCATTAGCGGCGGTCCCCCTTGTCAAGGATTCTCGAAGCAGAAACGTGGTGCTCACCTTTTAGGAGACCCACGAAACTCTCTTGTTCTTCAATTTGCCCGAATCGTCAACGAGACCCGCACTCGGGCATTCATCTTTGAGAATGTTGCAATTTTTGGACAGAAGCGCGGGGGAGATCTCATCGAAGAGATTCGCCGAACTCTTGCAACTTATCGAATTTATACATACTTCGTCGACTCATCAAACTTCGGGCTCTCACAAAAGCGGGGCCGGTTCCTCATGATCGGAATATCTGAATCTGAGGCCAACATTCATCCGGTGCTGGAGATCACCAAGAAAATGCGAACCATCAGAGACGTGATCGGTGACCTTCCAGAACCGCCACACGACTTCACGGAACATCCAAATTTCCCCAACCACATAAAGTGCAAGATAAGCAGTCTCAACGAAGAGCGATTTTCCCATGTCCCACAGGGTGGCGGATGGCAAGACATCCCGGAAGTGCTCCGGCTCCGTTGCCATCAAAACGCAGACGTCAAGAGCGGCGGCTGGCCCGATGTGTACGGTCGCTTAAGCTGGGATGGTCAGTGTCCAACGCTGACCGCCGGTTTTGACAGCTTTACCCGAGGCCGTTATGGGCACCCTGAGCAACATCGGTCGTTGACGCTTCGGGAGGGCGCACGACTACAAGGCTTCCCAGACGAATTCCGCTTTGCCGGAACTCGTCACGACGTGAGGTTACAGATAGGCAATGCTGTGCCGCCGCCAGTTGCCAGGGCTGCGGGTGAAGCCGTCAGGCGGGTGCTACAGGGTGAAAAGGAGCTTCCTGCATTGTTTCAGCTTCCTGAAGAGACGGATGTGGATATCAACCAACTTTGTCTCGCATTGTGATCTGGGCCAGGAACGTCGTTATGTCCTCAAAGAAGTGCCCCATTGAGCGAACCTTCACTATTTTCTCCATGCTGGAGGCCCCATACCTCTGGGGAAGATCACAGTAGTAGATTCCAGCCACCGGAGCTAGATACTTCTGAAACAACTCAATCGTGCCGGGAACACAGACCTGCTTGACGCTTTTCGTCTTCTGATCTAATTGCGTCTCACTAATACAGGCAATCATTGATTGATAGTGGCCTTGGCCGAATGCAGAGTCCAAGATTCTTTGGTGAGCGAAGGGTTGAACAATTCGTTCTCGGGTGGTGATCTTGAGGGGGACCACCACCCCTCCCTTATAGTTCTTCCTTTCAATTACCAGGTCCGTCGACACGCTAGCCGTGCCAGTCTGGGCATCACCTAGGTCGTCGTTGTCATCGTCAGAGCTAGGCGCAAGATCGTCTGAGGTCACATCGGCCTTGACATCAGGATCGTCGACAATCGCGAGGAGTGGTATGTGTTTCGAGAAGATGGCTTCTGGAAACACAGATTGCAGCAATCCCGCGATGAAGAACTCAAAGAACGTGCCCGGTGTCTTCCGGCTTCCGCGTTGCCAAAGGTCATAACAGCTGGCCAGCGACATCACCGCCGTGTAGACGACACGATTCGCTCTCAAGTAATCATCCGCCTCCCATGCATGATTTCCCGTTTTCAAGATCCTGACCAGATGATCGTTTTCTTCCATGAAAGCGCGCGCTTCCTGGACGTAGAGATCCGGCCGGATGGGTCGAGAGAGGCAGTCGTCTCGAAGACTGAAAACGTTGTACGGAACTCGAGGAGATCCATTGAACTCTCCATAAAAACCGAATGTCGCCTGCGAGCTGAGCTTATGCTGGCAATATAGGGCAAGGCCTAGACACGTCTGGTAGTGTGGAATCCCAAGAGCGTATTCCTTTGAAGCCTGCTTGAAGAGCTGTCGAAGAGCATCCATGTAACCAGATTGTAGCCGTAGCTCCGATCCAGGAATTCGTGCGGCGATCTTTATACGATAACTCCGAAGATCTCGGGCGCATCTGTAATAGGAACATTGCTCCAGCAAATGTCTCGTTGAGCCTGAATGGAGAGGTTCGATTCCAGGAAATATAGAACTTCACGTCCAGAGCTGGTCGACCTGAGCATTTGGAGTCGCCGGTCATAATGGTCGTGGGCTTGTTCAAGCCAGCCTTCCCGGATCATTTTCTTCAAGAGTTTGCTTAGTCGGGACTGATTGAGTCCCAGCTTCCAATTCAGGTCCGCCTGCGAGATTCCGTCAGTTGCATCGACGCAATCCAACACGCGAAGCAGAACGAGAGGATCTTCAGTGCTTAGACTGTCGGGAACACCTGCTCTCCACTTGGATAGCAAACCCAGTAGCAGACTCGTGCTTCGCGGTAAAGTGTCCATCTGCGGCGCCATAATTCCTTCCATTCTCAAAACTCCATTCTAAATTGAATAGATCTTGCTCCCTGTGCTTGGTGGGAGTTTCGTCGGGATCTATTCCAAAAGAGATTGTTCTCGATCAAAACAGGGTCGATGAGCTATTCAGGCGGCGCGACTCAAACTCAATTCCAAAACAGATCGTTCTCCACTTTAATTGTCTTTCGGACCAAACTCCATTCCAAGAGTAATGATTCTGCCCATTGCTGGCGAGTTCAGGTAACCATATTCCAAACGAGATGCTTCTCGAGTGAAACCTCAGCCGGAGCCGAGGTTTAGTTCTTGGTTGGCTCCGGTGTATGCGAGGTTTTCCTGTGTTTCCTGCCAAATCGAGGTTCTTCCTGACCTCCTCTTGGCTCAGCTGTATCCACGCACCATCAACCTGGGCGGCCGTTGGCCGCCCATTTTCAATGGAGAACATATGATTTTCGTGCCCACTCGAGACAAACGAAATGTCCTCATCGCCATCAAGGCAACAGCCTCTACTGCCGGGAGAACAGAGCATCGTTCTAGCGGAACAGCCCGAATTGCGCACATTTGCGCACTATTTTGCGATCACGAAGGCGTCGAGGAGGGCGTGTACAAGGACAGCAATGAAGCGCTGCTGCTGCTTAAGTTTTGGATGGCAATTCGCAGCACCGACCGAATCTTCACCGCAGACGTAGTGAAGGGCATGGCATTAGTTCGGGCCCGAACTTGGGCGTTGCACGTTCTCCCATCGGCCGAGATCGATCTCAGGCAGGTCTATAACCCAGAGCTGCACGACTCTGCGACGATGTGGGCAAAGAAACTGAACTCTACAACTCTCCGGATCCAGAGCTGATGCGTTGAATTTGGCCGAATACACCGGTCGAGATGGACATGCTTTGATACGAACCCTCACCTGATGCACCTTTACGTCAGGAACGGGGAAGGCTCAGAGACGATCGTCGCGCACCTTGATTGCGGACATCCTTTGGCACTCACCCTCCTATAAGACACCTTTGAAGCCAGACAGAAAGTTACATCCGGCAGCGTCGCGCATTGAGCGGACCGCGGATGTTCCATTCAGTCCGGTTAGAAGTGTCATCAGGAGAATCACATGGCTGCTCAACAGGAGCAACGGCTCTTCGCCGCTGCTGAATTGCCGGCACTGCTACAACTCAGGCCGGAACAGATCGACCGTCTGCTTCAGACGGGCCAACTTCCGACGATCCGCATCTGCGGAGAAGTCCGGGTCACCTCCCACCAGATCGATTCCTTGATCGCAACGTACAGCCAGATCGCAAAAAGGAAAGAACATGCCGAAGTCCTTCAGTAATTCCATGCAGCTCGATCAGCTCTCAAAGATCGAGCTTGCAGTTCGCGCAGGTCGTGATTCTCATGGCCGCGTCCTCCCGGGATCAAAAACAGTGCCAACACACTATCGACCAGACACACCGTGTGAAGGAATCAAGTGCAGCAATATCGTTAAGGCCGGACCGGTAGTCGGTCGTCAAAAGCGTTTCTTCTGCTCTCCCGCCTGCGAAAACAGCTTCCATAATCATGCACATCTGATTGGTGACTGCGAATACTGCCACGAACCTTTCTATGGCCCGAAGAAGCGCGTGGGTGTAACGAAGCATTGTTCCCGTGAGCATGAGCAGCTTCATGAGGCAGACGTCTTGTACCTGCCCACCGGCTGTTTCCGTCCTCTGATTGAGGACTACCTTGCTGGGACGGTCCGTTACAAGAAGGGGACGCTGCCGACCGTCAAAGTAAGCCTGATTCACTTCTTCTCGCACATCTTCACCGTGGAGGGCGTGAGCAAGCTCAATGACATCACCTCGAAGATGGTTGGGCGGTTCGGTGTGGCAGAACAGAAGCGTGGGATCACTTCCGGCAACTGCATGGGACACATGTCGACCTTCTTCAAGTGCTTGATGGCTGAAGACGAGGCGTTCACGGCGCGTAACCCAGTGATTCCGTATATTCACTCGCAGAAGTCCAATCCAGCGGTTGCCCGTCCGTTCGCGGAGGATGATCTGGAGTTTATCTGGGGGCTCGTCAAGGACAGCAATAACTTCATGCTGATGCTGGCGTTTGCGATTGGGGAAGAGTGTGGGCTCCGCATCGGTGAAACGTGCAACATCCGCATAGAGGATGTCGACCAAGTCAAGCAGACAATCTTCGTGCGCTTGCCGACTAAGAATGGGGGTGAGCGCACCGTCCCTTACCACGACAAAGTAGCAAAAAGCCTTGAACTCTGGTTGCAATGGCGCAACCCGGAAAGCAATCACGACCACCTCCTGCACTCCCTGTACCTCAAGCGCTTTGTCCAAGGGAGCTTGAACCCGCAATGGCAGAAGCTGTTCAAGGATGAGAAGGCTCCTGCACTCGGCTTCAAATACCATCGCCTCCGTCATACCTGGGCCACACGGTTGATGAATAACGGCATGGAGCTGGCGGTGCTCAAGGAACTGGGCGGCTGGAAGTCGTGGAACTCAATGCAGCGCTATATCCGTGTGCTTCCCGATACGGTCCGCCGTCAGTACGAGGAAGCCTATCGCAAGCTCCAGGAGAAGCCTGAAGCCAGGGTGGAAGTCACGCTTTCGCTCATGGATTTCGCAGCCTTGGCGGCCCCTGAGGGGGCCGCTCCACTCCCAAAAGCAGCCTAGAAGCGCATTGCGGGTAATGGATCTTACCCGCAATGTTCACCCACGAGGAAGATTGACATGCAGATTCAACAGTACTTAGCAGCATTGGGAACGCAGACCAAGAGCACGGAAACCCTGCGGGCCTACCGCCAGGATCTCCAGCGCTTCGATGACTTCCTCAAGGGGAGGGGAATCGCAGTCCGCGAGGTCAAACCGTCCACGATCGTAGAATACCTTGTCCACCTCGAAACCATCAAGGGGCGAACCGTAGCCTCTCACCTATCGCCAGCCACAATCTCTCGACGACTAACGGTTGTGTCGGAATACTTCCGCTGGCTACAGCGGGATTCCGAAACAGTGATTCGGAACCCGGTCGAACGGGTCAAACGTCCTAAGGTGCAAAATGCGCTGCACCGCGCCGTAGATGATGGCATCCTGGCTGATCTCGCGACCGGCATCACCTGTTTGCGCGACCGGGCTTTGCTCCTGCTTTTTCTGTACTCGGGACTTCGGCTCTCTGAGTTGCAGAAGCTAGACCGCACGACTATGACCGTGAAACGTGAGCTGCTGCCAGATGGCTCATTCGTGTTCACCGGTATGGGCGAGGTGACTGGCAAAGGTGGGAAGGTTCGTTCTTTCCTGGTCGGCATGAACGCGGTGCAAGCCGTTGCTGCGTATCTCAACAGTGACCGAGCTTCGGACCAGAAACCTGCATTGTTCCTATCCTCGCGAAGGGAAAGGCTCAGCACCCGTGCTATCCAGCAGATTGTAGACAAGTGGTGCGCGCGTCTCAACGTTCCCCACGTCCACGTCCACCAGCTCCGTCACAGCTTCGCCACCCGGAATGTCAATGCCGGCATGAGCGCCGCAGTCTTGCAAACCCTCCTCGGTCATGCGTCCTTGATGACCTCACAGCGGTACTTCCACATCAAGTCCGAACGCATCGCGCGCGAATACTTCTCGGTGATGGAGTTCGTTCGCCTCTGCTCGCCGGTTTGAGTGAATTCATCATTAGGTCCACCTGGTTTGCGACTCAACTGACCAAGCTCTATGTCTTCGGGACGCAGATCTCGAAGGTACATTGTACTTTCGAGACCTACCGCCTTTAGCCACTCCACCATAGCCTCAAGTCAACCGCCGAAGCTCATTCTAAGGCGTGCGAGTCGACCAAGAAATTACAGAAAGAGAAACCATGAAAGCTATCAAACTTATGAAGGCAAGGCAGGTGTCGGAGTTGCTAGGCATTCCGGAAGGAACGCTCCGGTACTGGCGGAATGTCGGGCTTGGGCCAATCTGGCACAAACTTGAGGGGTCTATCCGGTACGCACAGGAAGACGTAGAGGCTTACATCGCAACGAGTCGTCGTATTCCTTCGGTACGTGCGTTCATGGAAGCGCAGCATGGCTATTAGCAAACGCGGCGAAGTCTGGCATTACGACTTCGCCGTCGATGGAAAACGATACCGGGGCACGACGAAGCAGAAGACGGTTTCTCGTGCGCGGATGATCGAGTCCAAGCTGATGCACGATGCGAAAGACCGGAAGCTAACGGTTCACCACCGGTCAGTGACGCTGACACAGTTTTCAAAACGATTCCTGGATTGGGTAGACACAACGCACCTCGAGTCGAAGTCGAAAAAGTATTACCAATCAGGCTGGAAGATGCTTAGCAAAACTCCGATCTGCGGCATGAAGATCGCGCGAATCACGACCGACGAGGCAGCTGTCCTGCGCTTTGCGCATTCCGCCTCTAACGCGAACATGGCGTTGCGCACGCTGCGGCGAATGTTGGGGAAGGCAGCTGAGTGGGGTCTCATCGCGGCGGCCCCGCGGATCAAGTTACTGAAGGAGGAAGGGCGATCCGCTGTCATTGACCAGGAGGGGGAGCGCAAGCTCCTCGCAGCGGCTCACCAGCCGCTACACGACGTGACAATGCTGGTTCTAGATGCTGGCATGAGACCAAGCGAGATCTTCCAGATGCGGTGGGAAGACCTTACATGGGATCCAGGATTCATCTTCATTCCGACCGGCAAGACGCGGCGATCCAGACGTCACGTACCGATGAGCGAGCGGGTTATGCATTCTTTGCAAGTCCGGCGCGGGACCCATACCGAGGGGTGGGTCTTTCCTTCAGATTCGGAGTGCGGACACATCACCACAGTTGCCAGAGCATTCGCGAAGGCAAAAAAGACCGCCGGGCTAGCGAAGGAGATTGTGCTTTACAGCGCGCGACATTCGTTCGCTACGACCGTTCTGGGAGCTACGGGAGACCTATCACTCGTCATGCGCGTCTTGGGCCACTCAAGCGCACAGACCGCGATGATCTACCAGCACCCGAACCTCGAGGCGGTACGTTCGGTTGTGAATGGAAGGAACGAACGGAACGTCACACCTCAAGCTACGTCACAAACCACGTCACAGGATCTGGGCGCGTAACGTGGAGTTCAGCTTAAGTCATTGAATCTATGGAGCCGATGAGCGGAGTTGAACCGCTGACCTACTGATTACGAATCAGTTGCTCTACCAACTGAGCTACATCGGCCTGCCTTTCATATTTTAGAGC
>JAYVZU010000556.1:0-3212 GCA_043783075.1 Rhodanobacteraceae bacterium | reverse complement strand
AAGCCGCGCTCAGTAATCCGAAATACACCCCACGAAACTGATTCAAGCAGCCCTGACTTTCGCAAGTACGTAATTGCCCAGAGTACACGGTCCATGATCCGAGTTCTGCCGTTCGGAAGCCGGTCATTTAAGTCAGCTTCGGTTAGAGGAAATTGTGTCACAACGTAGGTCAAGGTATCGGCCGGCCGATGCGACTCTCCATCTGAGATGAATTGAAGAATTGGAAGGAGTGTCTTTTGAAAACCGGGAACGCTCATTGAAATTAGAGGATATCAGCTATACGTCGGTGCGTATGCCGGTTCGAGGCCAATCATCGAGGTTTAGCTGCTTACTGCTCGCAGCCCACGGCGGAACCATCCGCATCCTCCACACGCTAACGCCCCTAGGCGTAGCCATGGCCAGAGCCACCGAGTTCGATCCCTACAAGGATCGAAACCATTCATCCCATCAAACAAACGCGAGCCCGAGGCAACCCGGGCTCGCTCTTCTGCTTCATAACATTATCGCGTTCGATCTCTTTCTAGTATCATCTGCTTCGAGGGCAATCTCAATGACCAAGAAAATTCTAGCCACCGCCGCCATCTTCCTCACCGTTTCCGCCTCCTCCGCGTTCGCCGAGGATTGGAAGGGAACCATCACCGACTCCATGTGCTCCGTCAAGCACGTAGCTGGCACCAAAGACGACGTCGCATGCGCTGAAAAGTGCATGAAGATGGGCGACAAAGCCGTCCTCGTCGTCGGCGACAAGGTCTTCAAGATCGAAAATCAGGATGCCGTCAAGGGCCACATCGGCCACAAGGTAAACGTCTCTGGCGTCATGACCGGAGACACCATCCACATCGACAAGGTATCCATGTAATCTTGCCATCGGGCGTTAATCCTAGGCTCACCCAGACGCTCCATGCGTCTAGGTGAGCTTTGGGCGTTTCGGTCGAACTATTCCATTCCCGCAATATCGTGGCACTGTACCGTCTTCCCCTTTGCTACCAACACAGTCTTCTTCGCCGAAGACATCATAGACATCTTCTTCCCCGAAGAAATTGCAGCCATCTCCTTCAACATCCGCTCGAACCCCTCTTCCCACGCCTTCTTGTCCGCCGCCGAAGCATTCGGAGCCTGTCCGGCGCGCATAAATCCGTGGCCCGCACCGGCATAGGTTACAGGCTCGTAGAACTTACCCGCCGCCTTCATATCCGTCACAGCCTGCGGAATCATCGTGTCGATCCGCGCATCATTCTCGCCATAGAAGCCATATACAGGCGCCGTAATGGTAGCCATCGCCGCAGCCGGCGGAGGCGGTCCGTAGAAGCTGAACGCCCCGCTCAAATCCCTGCGATGCGTCGCAAAATCAAACGTCTTACCGCCGCCCCAGCAGAATCCCGCCATAAACAGCTTGCCATTCGCCGCCGGAATCTTCTTCCCATAGTCCGAAACCGCTTCCAGATCCGCAGTCACCTGCGCCGCATCCAGACCCATCACCACCTTTACCACTGGGTCCGTGCTACCTGTCGTGGCAAACAGCTCATCCGTGCCGCCGCCCTTCGGCCCCATCCCGCTCAGCAGGTCCGGAGCCAGAACGATATAGCCCTTCGCCGCCAGTTCATCGGCCTGCAATTTGAACCAGTCGCTCTCGCCAAAGATCTCGTGGATCAGCACGATCACCGGAGCCTTGGTCTTGATCTCGGGATAAACAACATATGTCGAAACCTTTCGGCCATCGTGTTCCACGGTTACGTATTCGCGGTGTCGTGGGCTCTTATCCAGCGCCGTCTTGGCCCAGTCCTGGGCGTACGCCGACGTGCCGGCAAAGATCGATCCAGCGCCAAAAGCCAGCGCCAGCAGGGAAGGGGAGAGTAGTGAAAGTCGCATCATGCTAGTTAGTCTACTTGCCCGCGCCAATCGTTCGCAACCGAACAATTGGCGCACGCAAAATAACCCAGTGGAATCAACTGCCCTAGCCCCGGTTCATCCCATCCAGCAGCGAGCCAACGATCCCGCCGACCACTCCGCTCTGCACGTTCTGCGAGCGACGTTCGCCCGGTGCGTACTCCAGAATCTGGTGCGCCAAACGCGAAATAGGCAACGTCTGCAGCCACACGCGGCCCGGCCCCGTCAGCGATGCAAGAAACAATCCGTCCCCACCAAAGATGATGTTCTTGATCCCCGGCACCAACTGAATCTGAAACGACATGCTGCCAGAGAACGCGCCCACATGGCCCGGATGAACCCGCAACGTCTCGCCCGGCTGCAAGTCCTTCACAATCACTTCGCCGGAGAGCTCAATCCACGCCGTGCCATAGCCATTGATCTTCTGCAACACAAACCCGTCGCCACCAAAGATGCCCGCACCCAAAGACTGCTGGAACCCAACGCCGATCTGTACTTGGTCCGTCGCGCACAGAAAGCCGTGGCGATGAATCATAAACTCCTGCCCCGCTCCCACTTCAATCGGCAGAATATGGCCCGGCACCTTGGTCGCAAACGCGATCTCGCCGGCCGTACCCAGCGCGCGGTACTCCGTCATAAACAGCGATCCGCCGCCCACCACGCGCTTCACTGCGCCAAAGAATCCACCGCCACCGCCGAACTGCGTATGCGTCGTCATCTGGATAGATTGCGTCATCCAGCTCAGCTCGCCGGCCTCTGAAAACACGCTCTCACCCGGCTGCAGCAGAACCTCCAGCACCGGCATCGTCGTTCCTTCAATCCTGCTCTGCATCACTATCTCCTTAACTTCAGTCTCGGTGTACCATCACGCGTCAAGCCAATCCGGTCCGAGCTTACACCTCGAACCCCTATACGCAGCGCTGCCGTCAGTAGTTCCTTACGCAAAAAACACCCATAATTTCGTCTATGTTTCCGAATTGCATCACGACTTTGGTGTTAATTTTTCAGCTTCATTTGTAACTCCTTTTCACACAAATTACACCGCTCTAATCCAAGGAACCTCTGCGCAGGTCTCTGATTTTGTGGTGGCTACGGTCTATTCCTTTGCTTTTGGTTAGTTTGGTCTTGTGAGCGGTGGGGAGTTGTGGTTTTGCCTCGTCTGGAGGCCGATTTCCCGGCCTCCAGACGCAGTTCTACCCAAGCCCTTCCAGCCGGTTGCGATGCATGTAGAGGTTTACCAGGGCGAAGTTCGCGCATAGCCGGTTGTGATTCTTGGCGATACCCCGGTAGCGCACCTTGTCGAAGCCGAAGACGCGCTTCAGGAT
>JAYVZU010000555.1:0-9649 GCA_043783075.1 Rhodanobacteraceae bacterium | reverse complement strand
ACTTTGTGGAGATTCTGGCGCAGGCTCAGCCGAAAATCTCGCGGCACCTGGCGTACCTGCGCCGGGCGGGGATTGTAGAGGCCCGGCGCGAGGGCAAGTGGATGCACTACCGGATCGTGATGCCTTTGAACATCGGTGCTTCGCAGGTGCTGCGGCAGACTCTTGCGTGGTTGAAGGAAGAGAAAGCGATGCAGGCCGATCGAGGTCGACTCTCCAAGGCTTGCTGTACCCCTGCGAAGTTTTCGGCGCTGCAGGGTGTGCCATTACCTGTTTCCATTTCATGCGAAGGTTGCTAACGATGTCGACGACTACACAGGGCCAGGTCTGTGCGCCTGCTGCCCGTAAGAAGCTTTCTTTTCTGGATCGCTACCTGACGTTATGGATATTTCTGGCGATGGCGATTGGAGTCGCGATCGGCTACTTTGTACCTTCCACTGCCAGCTTCGTGAATCGATTCCAGACCGGAACGACGAATATTCCGATTGCGATTGGCCTCATCATTATGATGTTTCCACCGCTGGCGAAGGTGCGGTACGAGAAGCTCCGCAAGGTGTTGCGGAATAAACGCGTACTTGGTTTGTCGCTGGTCCAGAACTGGCTTATTGGGCCGGTGTTGATGTTCCTGCTCGCGATTGTGTTTCTGCGTGGTGAGCCGGCTTACATGCGCGGGTTGATCCTGATCGGTATTGCGCGCTGCATTGCAATGGTGCTGGTTTGGAATGAACTTGCCGAGGGTGACACCGATTATGTTGCGGGCCTGGTGGCGATCAACAGCGTCTTTCAAGTGCTGTTTTACAGCCTGTATGCGTGGGTGTTTCTAACCGTCATGCCGAAGTGGTTTGGGCTGGAAGGCAGCGTCGTTCCGATCGGCATCGGGCAGATTGCGAAGAGCGTCGGCATCTATCTCGGAGTGCCGTTTGTCGCGGGCTTTGTGACTCGCTATGTACTTATCCGGATGAAGGGCGAGGAGTGGTATCGGACGCGATTCATACCGCGCATCAGTCCGCTTACGCTTACGGCGCTGCTGTTCACGATTCTGATTATGTTCTCGCTGAAGGGCGATCTGATCGTTCGACTGCCGTTCGATGTGGTGAAGATTGCAGTGCCGCTGGTCATCTACTTCTTGATCATGTTTCTGGTTAGCTTTTGGATGGGCAAGCGGCTGGGCGCGAATTACGCACAGTCTGCGACGCTATCCTTCACGGCTGCCGGGAACAACTTTGAGTTGGCGATTGCGGTTGCGGTCGCAGTGTTTGGGTTGAACTCCGGCGAGGCGTTTGTGGGCGTGGTTGGGCCGCTGATTGAGGTTCCTGCGTTGATCGGACTGGTCAATGTTGCGTTCTGGATGCGGAAGCGCTACTTCAGCGATGAGAAGGTCCAGGCTTAAGGGGGTCTTGCCTATGGGGTTGTAGCGGCTCCTAAAGGCAATCTGTCTCCAAGCAATTGGCACAGGGCTTGGTTGACTACTTGCCGGGCCATGCCGGGTTGGGTTCCGCGGACATCTGAAAGACGAGTTCCCCGCCGGCGAGAATTTCGGAGTGTTCGATCCAGTATCGATTGAGTGGTACGCCGTTGAGCGTGGCCGACTTGATGTAGAGCTTTCCGGCTGCCGCTCCAGTGGCGCGAATGTGGAACTGCTTGCCGGAGTCCAGGTGGATAGTGGCGTCGTCGAACAGCGGCGTGCCGATTTGATACTTCGTCGTCCCCGGCGTTACGGGGTAGAAGCCCAGGGCGCTGAGGCAGTACCAGGCGGACATCTGCCCGGCGTCATCGTTTCCGGCCAGGCCAGACGGGGTGTCGGAATACTGCTTGTCCATCACTTCGCGGACGTGGAGTTGCGTCTTCCAGGCTGCGCCGGCGTAGTCATACAGGTAGGCGATGTGGTGGCTGGGCTCGTTGCCGTGGTTGTAGAGATCGCGTGTGAAGAGCGTGTCGAGCTTGGCGATGAAGGCCTCGCGACCTCCGACGAGGTTGATTAGGCCGGGCATGTCCTGCGGGACAAAGAAGGTGTACTGGTAGGGCAGGCCCTCGGTGATGTACTTTTGGGCGACCGCAGGATCGAACGATGTGTCCCAGCTTCCGTCGGCGTGGCGGCCGCGAGCGAAGCCGGTTTGCGCGTCGATGACGTTGCGATAGTTTTGGGCGCGCTTGTGGAAGAGAGCGGCGTCGGCGGGGTGTCCGAGAGACTGCGCCATGTCGCCTACGAGGGCGTCGTCGTAGGCGTATTCGAGGGTGCGGGAGACCTGCTCGTCGCGGTGGAAGGCGTCCGGTATGTGGTCTTCCAGTGGGATGTAGCCGTACTTCAGGTAGGAGTCGAGACCACGGCGGCCGCGACCGTCGAGATAGAGCTCGTGGGTGGCGGGAAGCTCGGAGGCGTTGTGCTTCATCATGCCGTAGGCAGCCTCTGCGTCGAAGCCGCGCAGGCCCTTGACGTAGGCGTCGGCGATCACGGCGTCGGCGTGGTCACCAACCATCTCAGAGGTGTAGCTATTCCATGCTGGATAGATGGGCAGGAAGCCTCCCTGCTGGCCCATTGCTAGCAGCGACTTCACCATGTCGAGCTCGCGTTTGGGTTCGAGGATGGTGTAGAGCGGGTGGACGGCGCGGTAGGTATCCCACAGCGAAAAGTCGGTGTAGTAGGTGAAGCCTTTCGCGGTCTCGAACTTGCCAGAGTTTGCGAAACCGGGGTAGGTTCCGGCGACGTCGCTGAAGATGCGCGGCTGCTGCATGGAGTGGTACATGGCTGTATAGAAGATGCGCTTGTGCGTCGCATCGGCGGTAATGGCGATACGGCTTAGCGCAGTGTTCCACTGGGCTTTCGCGGCAGAGGCTACGGCGTCAAAGTCCCACGCGGGGATCTCCGATGTGAGATTGTTACGGGCGGCTTCGAGGCTGGTGAACGAGGTGCCGATTCTCATTTTGACAGTCTCGTTGGGCTTCAGGTCGAACGAAACATAGGCTCCTGGGAGACTTTCGATGCCCTGCTGGGTAATGGACCCCGCGTGTTGCTCGCTGCCGGACCACGTGCCGCCGACCTGAAATTTATGGTCGAACTGAACGACGTAGTAGCCGCTGAATCCGGCGAGTTGACCGCTGCCGGCGTAGATGCGGCGCGCAGGATTTGCGATCAGAACTTCATTCTTCGCCAAGTCGATCTGGAGCGTCCCCTCGCCCTTGGCCGAGTTAGTTTCTAGCAGGATCCACGACTTGCCACCCTTGGGGAATTTGAAGCGCATCATTCCGGCGCGGGTAGAGCCGGTGAGCTCGGCCGCGATGCCGGAGTCGGCCAGCGTTACAGCATATTTATACGGAGTGGCCTTTTCCGTGTCGCGGCTGAAGGAGGAGGCACGGTCCTTGGGCTGGAGCCTGAGTTCGCCGCTCTCGGGCATGACGACCATGCTGCCATAATCCTGCGTGCAGGATCCGTTGAGCCAGTGGCTGCCGCGAAAGCCCTGAATTTTGGTGTCGGCGATGTAGTAGGGGGCGATGCACTTGGTGTTGCCTTCGCGGGTCTGCGGGGTCCATTGTGTCATGGCGAAGGGCGGGCCGGTGGCGGGGATGGTCTGGCCCTCGTTGGCGGTGCCGATGAGTTCGTTGACGGAGTCGACGGGCGTGGACTGGGCGCGGCCGGTGGCGGGCAGGAGAGCCAGAGCGAGGAGGCAGGAGAAATGAATAACGTTACGCATGAGATATCCAGTGTCGTCGCGCACAGCTATAGTTCGCAAGCGATTTCGGGATGAGGATATCGCGTTCCAAACCAACGCAGCGCTGTTTTTGGGTAAGATGGAGCGCGACGCTCCTTCCCCATTCCCGCACACCTGAAAGGAAACCTGATGCAGATTGCCGCACCAACCAAGTCGCCTAAGTCTCAGACAACGATTACTGAACCGCTTGTTCCGGTGGGCAAGATGCTGCCATTCATCCTGGTGACGGTGCTGTTTTTTCTTTGGGGCATGTCCAATAATCTGACCGACATTCTGGTGCAGCAATTCAAGAAGTCGTTTGAGCTTTCGCCAATTCAGGCCCAGTTAGTGCAGACTTCGGTGTTCTTCGGATACTTCTGCATGGCGTTGCCAGCTGCTTTGTTCATGAGGAAATGGGGGTACAAGGCTGGAATTCGGGCGGGGCTTTGCATCTTCGGTGGAGGCATGCTCTTGTTCTGGCCGGCTGCTGTGGTGAACCAGTACGCACCGTTCCTGGTGGCGCTATTTATGGTCGGGTGTGGGTCGGCGATTCTGGAGACGGCAGCAAATCCGTTTATTGCACAGTTTGGCCCGGCGTCGACGTCGGAGCGCCGGTTGAATTTCTCGCAGGCGTTCAATCCTCCGGGAACGATTTGCGGCGTGCTGATGGGCCAGTATGTGATTTTGTCGGGCGTGGAGCTTTCGGCGGATAAGGTGACGTCGATGAAGGCGGTGGGAACTTACGCGGCTTACCTGCACGGCGAGGTGATGCGGGTGGTGCCGACCTATGTTGGGTTTGGATTTCTGGTGCTGATCTGCGCGGTCGCGATTGGGCGGACGAAGTTTCCGCCGATTCACAGCGAGCATGAGGATGGTGGGGATCATGGCAGCTTCAAGCAGTTGCTGCAGTATCCACACCTTTGGCTGGCGGTGGTGGCACAGTTCTTCTGTGTGGGCGCGCAGGTTTCGACCTGGAGCGGGTTGTTCTTCTACGTGAAGCAGTACTCACAGGTGCAGGAGCGGACCGCGTTCAACTATCTGATAGCGACGCTGGTTGCGTTTGCTGCGGGGCGGTTTCTATCGACGCCGCTGATGCAGTATTTCTCGCCAGCGAAGATGGTTGGAACGTATGCTGTCACGAATATTCTGCTGCTCGCTTTTGCAATTACACATCCCGGAGTTGGTGGAGCATTCGCGATCGTGGCGACGAGCTTCTTCATGTCGGTGATGTTTCCGACGATCTTTGCATTGGGAATAAAGGGGTTGGGGCCAAATACGAAGATCGGTGGATCGATCATCGTGATGTCGATTGTTGGCGCGGGAATTCTGCCGCCGGTGTTTGGGTATATCGCCAAGCAGACGGGCAGCTACGCGCTGGCCTACTCGGTTCCGGCGCTCGCTTATGTGGCGGTGCTGCTGTATGGATTTGTAGGTGCAAAGCGGACTGGCGAGCCAGTTTCGCTTGAGGCGAACGTGGTTTAGGCCGATAGAAGCGATTGTTGCATCCTAGAAGCTATATGGTTCTGGGATTGATTGTTGCGGCGAGCATCGCGCTGATGCTGGTGCGTCCACGTGGAATCGCTGAAGTCTGGTGGGTAAGCAGCGGGGTGGTGCTGCTGGTTGCGCTGCGTCTGGTGCCGCTGCGGCTGGCGGGTCATGCGGTTGCCAAGGGGCTGGATGTTTACCTCTTTCTGATCGGCATGATGCTGCTCTCGGAGTTAGCGCGGGAGCAGGGCGTCTTTGATTGGGTTGCCGCAACGGCGGTGCGGATTGCGCGCGGTTCGAGCTCGCGGCTGTTTCTGCTGGTGTATGGCGTGGGGACGGTGGTGACGATCTTCATGTCGAACGACGCGACGGCAGTGGTGCTGACGCCGGCGATTCTGGCCGCAGTGAAGAAGTCGAAGGTGTTGCCCCTTCCCTACCTGGTTGTGTGCGCCTCGGTGGCGAATGCGGCGAGCTTCGTGCTGCCGATCTCAAACCCGGCAAATCTGGTTGTGTTTCGTGGTGCGATGCCACCGTTGGGGCAGTGGCTGGCGTCGTTTGCCGTGCCGTCGGGGTTGTCGATTATGGCTACTTTCTTGGTGATGCGGGTGGTGTTTCGCGAGGAGCTTGGGGGCGCGATTGAGACCAAGGTGCCAGCGTCGCCGCTGACAGCCAACGGCAAGCTGGTGCTCGTTGGATTGGCAGCGATGACTGTCGTATTGCTGACTGCCTCTGCGATGCGGATAGACCTTGGACTGCCGACTTGTATCGCGGCTCTGGTGATTACGGCGGTGGTTTCAGCGAAGGCGAAGACGAATCCGATAACGCTTGCGCGGGAGATTAGCTGGGGGATGCTGGTTCTGGTGGCCGGGCTGTTCGTGATGGTGGATGCGGTCGAAGATGCGGGCGCACTGGATGTTCTGCGGGCGTGGCTGCAGTGGGCCGAGGGGCTTGCTCCGGCAGTTGGGGCGATGGTGGTCGGGTTCGTCGTTGGGATTGGAAATAATGTGGTGAACAACCTGCCGATGGGCTTGATTGCTGGCGGAACCCTGCAGGCGGCTCACGTGCATGGCTTGCTTGCAAATGCAGTTTTGATCGGCGTGGATTTGGGGCCGAACCTCTCGATTACTGGCTCTCTGGCAACGATTCTCTGGTTGCTGGCGCTGCGAAAAGAGGGTGTTGAGGTTGGGTTTTGGAAGTTTCTGCAGGTGGGCGTGATCGCGATGCCGGTGGCGTTGATGGCAGCGTTGGCTGGGGCGATTTTAATGCAGAGACTGACCGGAGCCTTCACTCCCGCCCTCGTTTTTTGTTTGTAGCCGGAATTTCAGTGGATAAATGTCCGATGTTCGAACTTAATGGATTGTCAGGGATAGACCTCTTTCCCTAGTATTCAATGGAACTGCGGAATGACGTATGGGTGATCCGCAAAGGATTCACAAAGGGGCATGATGGTTACGAGGAACGGGTTGCTGGTGGCGATAGTCTGCCTGGTCGCTGCAATTTCTCTGGCGCAGCAAACTACGGGAGATACGAAGGGGAACCAGACGCAGGCGCAGCAAAATGGACCTGTAAAACCTGCTCCACGTGCACCGCGAGGAGCGGACGGGGCTCGGATTTCTCTGGGTCTGGGCGTCAAGCCGGACGCCGAGGCGGCGAAACGCGGCGCTCCGATTTTTGCCTCCAACTGTGCTTTTTGTCATGGGCCGAGTGCGCGCGGAGCTGAGGGACCAAGTCTGCTGACGTCGGATGTCGTGCTGGGCGACGATCACGGTGAAAAGCTGGTCGCGTTCCTGCATCAGGGGCGGCCTTCCAAGGGGATGCCGGCGTTTACGCAGTTGGACGACACGCAGTTGACGGACGTTACGGAGTTTCTGCACCTGCAGGTTGAAAACTACGCGAATCGCGGTAGCTACCAGGTAGCGAACATTCTGGTGGGAGACGCCGCCAAGGGCAAGGCTTACTTCGATGCGAAGTGCGCGACTTGCCATTCGGTGAGCGGCAATCTGGCCCATGTGGGTACAAAATTCAAGCCGCTGGAACTGCAGCGGAATTGGATTTCGCCGACCCGCAACAGCGCGGACCGTAGCATCACTGTGTCGGTAACGACACCGACCGGCACCGCTTCGGGAATCCTTGCGGAGTTGGATGACTTTCATGTGAAGATCGCGGATGCCTCCGGAAAAGCTACCACCCTGGACCGAGGTCCAGGCTCGAAAGTGACTCTGACCGATCCGCTGGCGTTCCACATGCAGATGATTCCGACGCTGAAGGATGACGACATTCACAACATGACGGCGTATCTGGAGAAGCAGAAATGATGAGTGCCACGATACGATTCGCCACGATAATGCTTGTACTCGGCGCAGTTGCTGCAGGGTTTGGGCAATCGTCCGCCACCAAGGAGTTCGGCGCTACTCCGACGGATACTTGGCCGACCTATAACGGGGACTTCTCCGGGCGCAGGTTTAGCAAACTGACGCAATTGAACGAATCGACTGCGAAGGACCTGACGCTGCGCTGGAGCTACGGGATCGGCAGGAACAGCAGCGGGGCTCGCAATGAACTTGCCTCTGCGGCGATCAAGAGCACGCCGTTGCTGATGGACGGCAAGCTTTTCTTTACGGTTCCGGATCACGTGTTTGCAGTGGACGCTCGCACCGGCAAAGAGTTGTGGACGTATTCGTGGGTGGACAAGGGTGGGCACATCCTCGGGAACCGCGGGCTTGGGTTTTACAACGGAACTCTCTACTTCGTAGGGCCGGATGGATGGCTGATCGCGCTGGATGCGGCGAGCGGCAAGGAACGCTGGCGCAAGGAGCTTGTCGACGCGCGGAAGCAATACTTCACGACGACGGCGCCGATGATTATCAAGAACCATCTGCTGATCGGCGTGGGTGGCGATGCGATGGATATTCCGGGATTTCTACTGGCCGTGAACCCGGAGAACGGTAACGCGCAGTGGCGTTGGAACTCGACGCCGAGAGCTGGCGATCCGGAGTTGAAGACGTGGCCAAACCAGACGGTCGCCGAGCACGGTGGCGGCATGACCTGGCTGCCCGGAACCTACGACGCGACGCTGAACACCATCTACTGGGGCACTGGGAATACCAATCCGGTATACGCAGGAAATGGGCGCGCAGGCAGCAACCTTTGGACGGCGTCGATCGTCGCGCTGGATGTCGATACCGGAAAGCTGAAGTGGTACTTCCAGACCTCTCCGCACGACACGCATGACTGGGACAACGTCGAGACACCGGTGCTGTTTGACCAGACAGTGGACGGCAAGCCTCGCAAGCTATTGGCGCAGGCGGCGCGTAACGGATACTACGTTGTGCTGGATCGCGAGACCGGGAAGAACCTGGTGACGACGCCATTTGTTCCGCTGAACTGGTCGAAGGGCATCAGCGCAAAGGGCGAGCCGATTCCGGATCCAGCTAAAGAGCCCAGTATCGCCGGTTCGCTCTCGATTGGCAGCGCAACGAACTGGTTTCCGCCCAGCTACAGTTCGAAGACTAAGCTATTCTACGTCAATGCAACCGAGTCGTGGGAGCTGTACTACCTCACAGATCTCGACCCCAAGCCCGCCGGATATGCAGGAACGACGACGGGCGTGGGAGAGGCCAAACACTTTCTCGACGCTATCGACTCGAAGGGCCACGTTGCCTGGCGGCATGACTTTCCAGTTGCTCCAGGGACCGGCGGGGGCAGCAACGGCGGGGTCCTAACCACGGCCGGCGGCCTGGTTGTGACCGGAGACTACCAGCACAACCTCATCCTCTTCCGCGACTCGGATGGAGCGATCGTGTGGCATGCCCCAATGAAGCAGAGCCTCTCCAACGGACCGATTACGGTGACGCAGGATGGGAAGCAGTGGCTGTTTGTTGGGGCCGGCGATACGCTGTACGCCTATGCGATGAAGTAGTTGTCGCCTAGATCGCGCCGAGCAGCAGATTTGTGACGTAGATTGCAGCGGCCCCGGCGATGACCGCCACCATGAGCAAGGATTGGCGGCTGGGCGGCGTGTCGGCGCTGGGTGTGGCGCGGAGCTGCGGGAGGAAGTCGGCGGTCGCCATCTGCAGGAAGAAAGCAGCGGCGAGCGCTAGCAACATGGTGGCGTGGCGGCTGGAGAGCAGCCACCAAACTGTGAGCAGGCCGCCGAGGAAGGGTGCGATAGCATCCAGCGCGAGAAAGATGTAGTCCGAGAGCGTAGCCCGCTCGCCGTTGGTGGTGAGCAGCACCGTGTTCATGCCGTCGCCGAAGTCGTGCGCGGCGATGCCGATTGCAACGGCGTACCCCGCACTGTGAGATGCGGCGAAAGCGGCACCGATAGCCATGCCGTCGCGGAAGCTGTGGAAGATGAGCAGACCGCCGCCGAAGCGGCCGAGGCGGCGGCGGGAGTGGGCGTCGTGCCGACCGTGGCTGAAGTGGGCCAGCGCAGCCTCAAGCGCCGCGAAGACGAGGAAGAAGAGCAGCGTAAGGCCCAG
>JAYVZU010000554.1:0-9659 GCA_043783075.1 Rhodanobacteraceae bacterium | reverse complement strand
CGTGATACGTCACATCGCCACCGCGATTGACCTCAAACAGCTCAACACCCTTCGCCTTCAAGAGTTCGTCACTGGCGATAATGTTCGTCCGCTTGGCGTTGCGGCCCAGCGTCAACACCGGCGGATGCTCCAGCATAAGCAGCGTGTCGCCAATCTCGCCGGCTTTGCGCGCAGCAATCACCCGCTGCTGAATGGCAAGGCCATCGGCATAGGAGACACGACCTAGAGATACGAGGTTGATGTACATTTGCGCTTTGATAAGGATACGCGCAGCGGTGTGGCTTCGACTAGCTACCGAAATCGAGTCTTGAGAAGCTTGCGGACAGTGCGAGATGCGTGGATGACGGCCACAATTGGAAGTGGATCGGTTTGGCGGGCGTAGATAACGAAGTAAGGCGCGACGTTGTAAAAGAAATACGGTAGGGTCGTCAGGTCGGAACGACGATGTCCCAGACCCGGAGTTTGGGCGAGCCGGTCGCAGGCCGCGAGAATGCCGTCCTCAAATTCGGCGGCTGCGTCGCTTCCAAAATTTTCATCTGTGTAGACGATGATCTCGTAAATATCGCGGGGTGCGCGGGGCGAAAGCTCTTACTCGCTCAAGCAGTCCGGGCCAGGCGAAGTTGTGCCAGAAACTGACGTACTTTATCGCCTGGGATTCCTTCACCGCGTTGAATCTGGGCCATGCTCTCGGACAAGCGCAGGTCGAGAGCCGCCTTATCTTCGTCGGACCAGGTCTCCTCCGATTCCAGCAGGTCGAGGGCACGGTTGATAAGCTGCGCCGGCTCGGAGTACCCGCCAGCTACAAGCTTGCGCTGGATTCGCTGTTCGGTTTTGGGATCGAGTGCGAGGCTCGTGGGGAGAGTATACCGCCGCCAAGTCGATCAGGGGGAAAGAGATCCGCACGTTGCGGGAACGCGAGCACCTGAGCCAGGCCGCTTTCGCCCGGTATCTCAACCTGACGGCGGGCTTTGTTTCACAGCTGGAACGTGGCACCAAGCAGCCCAAAGGCCCAGCTTTGGCGTTGCTCAATGTCATTCGCCGCAAGGGCCTTGAAGTCATGCCTTAGGGCGAAGCCCCCTCCGTCTTCGACATTGTGCGGTAGAAAATGGAGAGCAATATTTATCCTGTCCTGCGATCGCCCTGCAAACCCGTCAGTACTTCCGCACCGACTGGTGAGCAACTACAACTTAATTGATCAAGTAGTATGTATTGAGTCCTCGGATTAGCCGGCGGCAGTTTACCTAACTAAGAGGTTATTCTCATGCGCTTCCTGTTACTCTGCGCTCTCTTCGCCCTGTCTCCATTAGCCTTTGGAGCGCCCAAACCCGCTCCCATCTGCAAGGTGAAAATTCAAGTCGCATATCTGGACCGACTAAACAATATGAATTTGGGAATTCCGAAGGCGAGTCAGCAAGACGTCGAGAAGCGACTGAGCAAACTGGGCGACGTTTGTTACGCAGGGGACGGCAATCCAGGTGACTTGGTCATGTTTATTCATACCAGCCCGGCGACGTATCACGGCCACCGCGTCTACACGAATACCTCCAATGCCGCAGCCGCAGCCACAGGGAGTGACGGATCAGCAGCGGCAGCGGCGGCGTCGAGCACGACGACCACGGCAGTTCCATATTCTGTTGACTATTCAGTATTCATCCTGGACATTGAGATGCCGATGCCTGATGACAAATTCAAGATCTTGCATACGGTCGATCAAAAGGGACTTTACAATACGATTTACGGTATCGGCTATGGAAAGGGTAAACATCCGATTCCGAATGCGATCGAGGCGGCTGCCAAATGGATTCACGATGATTATTTAGGCAGCGGCGCGCAGAAGAAGTGGTAGTCGGCCTATCGGCATTCGAGTGACAGGCTACATAATCCCGCGCTTGGCGGCCTACAACAAAGTTCGATCCCTTTGGCGGGTGGCCCACATCTGCACAACTTACCACCACACTGGGTGCCCCATGTCTCGCGTCTGAGACATGGGTTTACGTCGCCGCACGATTCCTCTTCGCAGCGGTCCAGTCCGACTCCACTTCAACCGCTCGCTGTTCGCCGGTCGCATAATGTCGAAAGCTTGACCATGCCCAGTATGCCGGTTCGCTCACCAAACCGCGCTTCACTGGATTCCGGTGCATGTAGCGCAGCTTCTCCACTCGCTTGCCGGACGTAAAGACATTGAAGTCGTAATACCGAGCCTGCCAGAATGGACGCTCCTTCGACTGCACCGAGACGGATAGCTTAAGAGCTTGCAGCGCCTTGGACAGCGCGGCCTTCTTGGGCTCGCTCAAGAGCAGGTGAACGTGCTCTGGCATCAGAACATAACCGGCAACCACAAAGTCGTATCGGACTCTCATGGTTTCAAGAGATCGCTCGAATAGATCGCGGGAGGCTGGAGTCGCGAGGAATGGCTGGCGGTGGAAGCAGCTAAATGTGACGAAGTGGAAATGCCCTGTCTGCTGGTATCGAACTAGCTCTCTGGGCATGAGCAGATCGTAACCCATGTCTCAGAAGCGAGACATGGGGCACCCAGCTGATCTCCTGAAAACGCACCGCGAAGAACGAAAAAACAGATTCCTACGGAATGACAAACGAAGATCAAATGGTTTGTCATCCCGGAGGGATCTGCTTTTGTGTTTCGATTCTCACTTCACTTAAGGGTTGAGGTTAGACGTTAACCGCCAAGCCCTCAACACTTGAAAACCCGTCCAGCAGGCTCTCAGACAGCGTCGGGTGGGCGTGGATGGTGAACATCATCTCCTCGACCGTTGCTTCCAGTTCAATCGCCGTGACGCACTCTGCGATCAGCTCCGTCGCGTGTGGCCCGATGATGTGGACGCCGAGGATCTCGCCGTACTTTGCGTCGGAGACGATCTTTACGAAGCCGTCGTGCGAATCGATGATCGTCGCCTTGGAGTTGCCGACGAAGGGGAACTTGCCGATCTTCACCTGGTAGCCCTTCTCCTTCGCAACCGCCTCCGTCATGCCGACCGAGCCGATCTGCGGATCGCAGTACGTGCAACCCGGAATCCGCAGGCGGTTTACCGCCCGTGCGTACTTGCCGGCCAGCTTCGCCGCGACAACCAGACCGCACATCCCGCCAACGTGTGCCAACTGCGGCAGTCCGCCGACGATATCGCCGATGGCGTAGACGCCCGGCTCCGTCGTCTCCATCCACTCGTTGGTCATGATGAATCCCCGATCCGGCGTGATGCCGACCTTATCCAGCCCGCAGTCGTAGGTGCGCGGCGCACGGCCAACGGCTACGAGAACCTTTTCGGCGGTCTTGGTCTGCGCCTTGCCGTTGGAATCGGTGAACGAGACGACCGCGCCACCATCTACCTTTTCAATCTTCTCGACCTTCGCGCTGGTGTACATCTCGAAGCCGCGCTTCTTATAAAGACGCTGCAGTTCCTTCGAGACTTCCTCGTCCTCAACCGGGACGAAGCGGGGCAGGGCCTCGATGATCGTGACCTCCGCGCCGAAGCTCTTGAAGACCGACGCAAACTCCACGCCAACCGCGCCCGATCCGATGACCACGAGTGACTTCGGCATGGTGGGCAGCGTGAGGATCTGCATGTTGGTCAGGATGGTGTCGTCGGCCGTGTAGCCGGGCAGCATGCGCGCATCGGATCCGGTGGCGAGTACCACTTTCTTCGCTTTGACTTCCGTGACGTTCTGCTTGGTGAAGCCTTCGGCCTGCGCGTCCTTCGGCTTGCCCTTGTCTTCGTCGGAGACGGAGATGGTGAACACGCCTTCCTTCGCCGGACCGGTCAGACGGCCGTGACCGTTGAAGACCGTGATCTTGTTCTTCTTCATCAGGAAGTCGAGGCCCTTGGCGTGCTTCAGCGTGATATCGCTCTTACGCTTCAACAGGTTGTCCCAGTTGAGTTTAGGGGCGTCGACGTTGTCTATTCCATAGCTAGACGCGTGCTTGATGTGGTCCCACACCTCTGCAGAAAAGAGCATTGCCTTGGTTGGGATACAGCCCCAGTGCAGGCAGGTTCCGCCCAGCTTATCGGTCTTTTCAATCAGCGCGACCTTCAGGCCATACTGTCCGGCGCGGATGGCGCAGGTGTATCCGGCGGGTCCTCCACCAACAATCACAACGTCGAAAATCGTATCTGCCAAGGCCGTCTCCATTTGGGGGCTATGCATGCATGCCAAATTAGGATTTTACGCTTGTCGTCAAGAGAGACGGCTAAACTGGCCGCTAATCGGCTCTTGCCCCCGCTCCAGACCGGGCGCATACTCATAGACATGGCGTCGCCCGTGCTCATCCCGGTCTCCGAGTATCTGAACACCACCTACCGGCCAGACCGCGACTATGTGGATGGTGAGTTGAAAGAGAGAAATTTGGGCGAGACTCCACATGCAACAGCACAAGGCGTCATCGCGGCGATATTTCTCGCGAATCGCAAGGCCTGGCAAGTACGTCCGTTCACCGAGCAGCGGATTCAGACGTCCCCGAAGAGATTTCGCGTCGCCGATGTGTGCGTGTTGCGGTTTGGTGCACCGCCGGGTCCAATCGTGCGGACTCCGCCGCTAGTCTGCGTCGAGGTTCTATCTCCAGAGCAATCACTAGCCGATATTCAGGGTGTCGTGAACGACTACCTGAACATGGGCGTGGAAAATATCTGGGTTCTCGACCCGGTTCGACGCCTTGCGTGGACCGCAACTGCCAAGGGATTTCAACCTCTCTCCAGTCAAGAGTTTTCCGTTGACCGAACCAGCATTCGAATCTTGCTAGCCGACATTTACGAAGAACTCGACGAGATGACAGCGGGCCGTTAGCACCCTTCAGCGGACAACCTCAAACTTCTGCAGTTTGCAGTTCGCACACATCTTATCGAAGATGCCCCGCGTCAGGTTGACGTCACCCTTGCGGTGGCCCAGTGCGCCGTAGCGACGGCGGCATCTCGGGCAACGATACTCCCCTGCCCACCAGATTGCAGCGAACGCGCCTCCCAGCCAGATAGCCATCACGGCGACTGAAGCCAGGGGCTGGTGAATCCAAAGTCGGGATAGCCAGAAAAGTCCAAAACAAACCGGCAGCCAACCATAAAGCATAAATAGCGCGAGATTCCGACGCAGCGCGAACGCTTTCCATTCGCGATGGTAGTTGATCTCTGGCGCTGATTCTTCGTGCTGCAAGTCGATCTGCTGGTTCGGCGATGCCATCTCTGTCTATCCGATCAACCGCGCAGCGTCTTTTGCGAAGTAAGTCACAATAAAATCGGCTCCGGCCCGCCGAATCGAGAGCAACGATTCGAGAATGGCGCGATCCCGCTCCAGCCAACCACGTTCAAACGCCGCAGTCAGCATACTGTATTCACCCGACACCTGATAAGCGCCAAGTGGCAGGTCGAACTGTTCCCGCGCCGCCTTGATCACATCCAGATACGGCATCGCGGGCTTCATCAGAATCATATCGGCACCTTCGGCCACATCCTGATCAATTTCCCGCATCGCCTCGCGGAGATTCGCGCCATCCATCTGGTAGCTGCGCCGGTCGCCAAACTGCGGAGCGGAATCCGCCGCCTCGCGGAACGGACCGTAGAACGCCGAGGCAAACTTCGCCGCGTAGCTCATAATCGGCGTCTGTTGTAGACCGCTTGCGTCCATCGCGGCACGCATCGCGCCCACACGGCCATCCATCATGTCGCTCGGCGCAACGATATCGGCCCCCGCTGCGGCCAGTGAGACTGCGGTCTTCGCCAGCAACTCCAGGCTCGAATCGTTCTCAATCCCATACGTTTCGTCGATTCCGTGGCCATCCCGTGCCACAATCCCGCAGTGGCCATGCGACGTGTACTCGCACAGGCAGACGTCGGCGATCATCACCAGATCCCGCAGCTTGCGGTCGGCCTTCATCGCTCTTAGACCCTGCTGGGTGATGCCGTCGGCGGCATACGCGCCAGACGCCATCTCGTCTTTCTCGGCTGGCAGCCCGAAGAACAGCAGGCCGCCAATCCCGAGATCGGCACACTCTGCCGCGTCTTTTAAGGCTTCGTCGACCGAGACGTTGAAGACACCGGGCATGGAAGAGATTGGCTTACGAATGCCCTCGCCGGGAACCAGAAACATCGGGTAGATCAACGCCCCGGGGCGCAGATGCGTCTCGCGCACCAGCGACCTCAAAGCTTCCGTGCGGCGCAGACGACGCAAACGCGTGATTGGAAATTCCATCCTGCCAGTTTACGTCCAATCGCCTGCGGAAGTTTCAGCGGTTGCCGGCGGTCATCGCGTCCCACTCCGCGCCAGAGGTCTGCGGAGCCAGAACCCACAGCGTGTAGATCCCCAGCGCCGTGCCAAACGGAATCTTGATCAACGCCAGAATTCCAAAGATGATCGCCAGCACACGGCCCCACGGCTTGCCCGTCAGCAGAGCGTATCCAGTCAAAATCGCGGCGGCCGACATCAGGATTGTCATGGAGATGACCACCGGCGCAAAGGCCTGCATGGCGTGGAACGCAAACGGTGGCATCCCGCCAAACACGCCGCTCTGCATCAGGCCATGCAGAAATATCCCGCCAATCAGGACGGCAATCAGCCGGTACGCACCGAAGATGCACCACACAATCCCCAGCGGCTGCACATACTCCCGCACCCGCGCGGCCTGCATCGCATACTGCGCGTACGGTGAACCCTGATAATTTCCCGGAACGCCGGCCGGAACCGCCATCGGCGCTCCACACTGCCGACAAAATTGCGCGTCCATTCCCTGTTCGCACCCACACACTTCAAACAAGCCATCACAAAACCTCCGCGCACCTCGTAAATCAGGTGCGCATCATCTTATACGCGGTCTCCAGCCACGCGGTTCCGCTACCCCTGTCGTTCCGATATCCCTGTCGTTCCGCTACCATCGAGAGGTGACTTCGCTGATCCCCACCGTCCCCTCCCCGCTCGCCGAATCCAGCGCCATCGCGCTCGAGTGGCCGCGCCTCCGCGAGCACATCGCCGCCAAGGCCGTCAGCCCGCTCGGCCGCGCCTTCACCCTCGCGCTCGAACCCTGCACCGATCTCCCCTGGATTACCTCCCAGCAGACCCGCACCGCCGATATGCGCGCCTTCCTCAACGGCGGCGGCTCGTTCGACTTCCACGGCCTCTTCGACCCCGCAACGCTATTGGATAAGGCACGCATCCCCGGCTCTGCGCTCGAACCGCTGGAAATTCTCGCCCTGCTCAACATCGTCGACCGCATCTCCGTCTGGCGCGGCCAGCTCACCGGCGTCGAGTCCGCGCGCCGCCTCGGCACCGCCATCCGCGCTCTCACCGAGCCGCTGATGCCCTACGACCTCGGCCCGTTGCTGCGCAATCTGCGCGGCAAAATCGAAGCCGACGGCAGCATCTCCGACGACGCCAGTCCCGAGCTCCGCCGCATCCGTCGCGCCATGGAAGCCCAGCACCGGGCCATCGAGGCCAGCCTCCGGCGTGCCGTACGCTCCCTGCGGGAAGAGGGTTCGACGCAGGAAGACATCATCACCGTCCGCGGCGAACGCTTCGTCATCCCCATCAAGGCCGAGTTCAAACGCAAGGTCCCCGGCGTCATCCACGGCTCTTCCTCATCAGGCCAAACCGTATTTGTCGAGCCGATGGAGACCATCGAGCAGAACAACGAACTCGTCCGTCTGCTCGACGAAGAGCAATCCGAGATCCACCGGATTCTGGTGGCGTTGACCGCTGGACTCTCAAGCCACGCCGCAGGCATCACGCTCGGCGCAGAGATTTTGGCCGAGGTGGAATCCCACTTTGTCCGCGCCCGCTTCTCCATCGAACTCGACTGCGCCACGCCCACCTTTGGCGACGTGCTGGCCCTGAAGAATGCCCGCCATCCGCTCCTCGAACTCCGCATGCGCGGCGAAGGCGTCAAGCCCGTCCCGCTAACCCTCGCGCTCGCATCCGAAGCCCGCCAGCTCATCATCTCCGGCCCCAATACCGGCGGCAAAACCGTCTCGCTCAAGACCACCGGCCTGCTCGCCCTGATGGCCCAGGCCGGCCTGCCCGTCCCCGCCGAAGAGGCGACCTTCCCGCTCTTCAACGCCATCTACGCCGATATCGGGGACGCGCAGTCCATCGAGCGCAATCTCTCCAGCTTCTCCGCGCACGTGGTCAACGTGAACCACATCTCGCGCCACGCCGACGAGTCGTCCCTCGTGCTGCTGGACGAACTCGGCTCTGCGACTGACCCCGAAGAAGGCGCGGCGCTGGCCGTCGCAGTCGCCGGACACTTCCTCGCCCTGCGCTGCTGGACCTGCATCACCACCCACCTCACCTCGCTGAAGGTCTACGCCGCGTCTCGCCCCGGCGTATTGAACGCCGCCGTCGGCTTCAACCAGCAGACCCTCGCCCCCACCTACAAGCTAAAACTCGGAGTCCCCGGAGCTTCCGCCGGCCTCAACATCGCCGAACGCCTCGGCATGCAGCCCGAGATCATCGCCGCTGCCCGCAGCCAGATGTCGACTCAACAAGTCGATATCGGCCAGTTTCTCGACTCGCTCCACGAGCAGTTATCGTCGGCCGTCGGCGAACGAGTCTCGCTAAAACGCCGCCTGGAAGAAGTCGCCGCCGAGCGGATTCGCCTTGAAACTGAAGGAAGAGCAGAGCAGAAGCAGCGCACCCGCGAGCTCGAAATCAAACTCAACCAACTACTCGAAGACTTCGAAACCCAGCTCCGCGACTCGGTCAAAGATATCGAAGACAAAACCGTTGCCCGCAAGATCGCACGCGACTCAGCCCTCCGCATGTCGCGCGTACGCCGCGAGTTTTCCGAACAGTTCTCCTCCACCGTCCTCGCCCACACCACCGGAGCAGACAAAGACGATCCCAACGCCCGTCCCAGCCTGCCCAAGCCAGCCAAGGAGATCAAGGTCGGCGACCTTGTCACGCTGAAGTCGATGGGTCGCCAGGCCCGCGTCGACCGCCTGCTCGACGGCGCATTCGAAGTCAGCATCGGCCAGATGAAGATGAAGGTTACCCGCGCCGACATCGTCGATATCGAGACCGTCAAGGTGGTCACGCCGCTCGAAGCCGCGCGCCGCCGCGGAGGCGTCACCGTCCGCACCAACACTGACCTCGACTACACGCCGTCGGAGATCAACGTCATCGGCCGGACTGCAGCCGAGGCAGAGGACGAAGTCGAAAAGTATATCGACCGAGCCTTCCTCGCCGGGCTCCCCCGCGTCCGCATCGTCCACGGAACCGGAATGGGCGTCCTCCGCCGCACCCTGCGCGAGTTCCTCAAGTCCCACCCCCACGTCGCCACCTTCGCCGAAGCCAGCCAAAGCGAAGGCGGACAGGGCGCAACGCTGGTCGAACTCCGCCAATGAGCCTGCCCAGCTAAATGCTCAAATCGTTCCAGAAGAGGTCCGCAGGATGCGAAAAGGGTTCACAAGAAGACCGAAAGCCGAGGAACCCGCGGCCAACCACGGCAAAAACTACATCACTCCCGGCGGGATCGAACGCCTGAAAGAGGAGCGCCATTTCCTGGTCTCCAAGGATCGCCCAGCCGTGGTGGAGGTGGTGGCGTGGGCTGCGAGCAATGGGGATCGCAGTGAAAACGCAGACTACCAATACAGCAAGCGACGCCTGCGGCAGATCGACGGCCGGGTTCGCTTTCTGACCAAGCGAATCGAAGCCGCGGAGGTAGTAGA
>JAYVZU010000553.1:0-9685 GCA_043783075.1 Rhodanobacteraceae bacterium | reverse complement strand
TCGGTATTGGGTGCGAAGCGAGTGCGGATGAGCGCGGCGAGCGCCTCAATCGTGGACGCCGAGATGAGGCTGGCCAGGCCAAGTTCCATCGCATACACGCGATTCATCTTGGTGATGAGGCGTAGCGCGGCAAGCGAGCCTACGCCGAGCGTGAAGAAGCTCTCGCGAACGCTGATCTGCCGGATGCCGAGCGTCGTCTGCCAGATATCGGCAAGCTGGCTCTCGATAATATCCTGCGGAGGGAAGTACTCGGCGCCTCTTGCCGCAGTGGAATAAAGCCATCCGGGCAGGGAGTCGCCGACAGCACCAGAGAGGGCTTGGCGATCGATTTTGCCATGGGTATTGCGCGGCAGGTGCGTGAGTGTGATGAAGGTGTTGGGTATCAGGTATTCCGGGAGGGTGCGCAGGAGGCGTTTTTTGAACTCTTCGGCGAGCATTTCGCAGGTTTCTTCAGGCATTTCGCCCACTGCAATATATGCGGCCAGGCTGGTGACCCCGGCGTCCGTTTTGTGCTGCATCACGACCGCTTCGTTAGCGAGCGGATTCTCCATGATCGCAGCTTCGATTTCAGCTGCTTCGATACGGTAGCCGCGAATTTTGAGTTGAAAGTCGGAGCGTCCGAGGAGTTCGATGGAGCCGTCGTCGTGCCAACGCGCGAGGTCTCCTGTGGCGTAGATCCTGCCGGGGCCGAAGGGGTTGGGAATGAACTTTTTGGCGGTGAGGTCGGGGCGATTCCAGAAGCCGTGCGCAAGGCCCGCGCCGCCGATGTAGAGTTCGCCGGTGACGCCGATGGGTGTGGGATTGCAGCGCGTATCGAGGATATAAAACTGGGTGTTGGCGATGGGCGGACCGATGCGCGGAGCGGACTTACCGCGCGTTACACGGGTGGCGGAGGACCAGATGGTCGTCTCGGTGGGGCCGTAGACGTTCCAGACTTCGGAGGCGCGGTCGAGGAGCTTGTCGGCTAGTTCGCGGGGTAGAGCCTCGCCTCCGCAGAGAGCTTTGAGGGAATGCCTGTTGGACCATCCGGCGTCAATGAGGATGCGCCATGCTCCGGGGGTGGCTTGCAGCACGGTGGCCTTGGCCCGGTCGATGAGGGCAAGGAGTTGGCGTCCGTCAGTGACCTCGGCGTCGGTGGCGATGACCAGCTTTGCGCCGGTGAGGAGGGGCAGCAGGAGTTCCAAGCCGGCGATGTCGAACGAGAGGGTAGTGATGGCGACGAGGGTGTCGGAGGCGTCGAGGCCGGGGGTGCGCTGCATGGAGCGCAGGAGGTTCATCAGCGCGCCGTGCTGAATCGCTACGCCTTTGGGCTTGCCGGTGGATCCGCTGGTGTAGATGACGTAGGCGAGGTCTTGCGCAGAGATATTTGCTGGGCCATCCCATGTCTCAGAAGCGAGACATGGGGCACCCGGATTTTCGAAGGGGCATATTGTTTTGATTGCGTCGACGGCTGCGCAGCGGGGCGAGGCGTTCCATGCCGACTACGCTGCCAGCAAGGGTGCGCTGCTCTCGCTGACCAAGAGTTTGTCGAGCGAGCTGATCGGGCAGGGGATCTATGTGAACTGCGTCGCGCCGGGTTGGGTGGCGACCGAAATGTCCGCCGCAGCCCTCTCCGACCCCGCAACGTCTAAAAAAGCGTTGTCGCTGATCCCGCTGGGCCGCGCGGCGCATGTAGACGAGATCGCCGGTCCTGTCGTCTTCTTATGTACACCGCTCGCGGGGTTTATCTCGGGAGAGATCTTCAACGTCAACGGCGGAGCGGTGCTGGTTGGGTAGGGACAGGCAAGAGGGAAAAGGGAAGAGGGAAGAGAAGACTATGAAGGCTTTCGTTGTTGCGCTGGCTCTGTTTGGATTTGCCGCTGGACCGCTGCACGCTCAGAGCGCGCTGGAGATGAAGAGTGGCGCGCCCGAACATCGCAAGGGCGAGACGCAGGAGCAGAAGGGGAAACGTCTGCTTGACGCGATGGTGGAAGCTCTGGGCGGTGACGCATGGCTGAACAAGAAGACTATGTATCGCGAGGGCCAGACTGCGGCTTTCTTTCGCGGAGAACCCAACGGCAGCGTCGTCCAGTTTGTGGAGTACAAGAAGTTTGCGACCGCCACTTCGCCAGAGTTGGCGCGGGACGAGTTTTTGAGTTGGCGCGGCGTCATTACGCCGGGCAAGAAGAAAGACGTTGTCCACCTATGGACTGCGGACCAAGGCTACGAGGTGACGTACAAGGGCCAGATTCCGCTACCGGAGAAGCAGGTCTCAGACTATATGCGCCGCCGCGCGCACTCGCTGGAAGAGGTGGTGACGAAGTGGGTGAAGCAGCCGGGCGTTGTCATCATCTCGGACGGCTCGGGGATGCGGGACCGCCGGCCGGTCGATAAGGTGACGATTATGGCGGCGAACAATGACGCTGTGACGGTTGAGATCGACCAAAATACCCATCTGCCGCTGCAGCGCAGCTTTCAGTGGCGGAATCTGCAGTTCAAGGATCAGGATATCGACGAAGAGGTCTACGGAGACTGGCGGATTTTTGACGGCATCTCGACCCCGATGAATATGACGAACTACCGCAACGGCGATATGTCGGCGCAGAACTTCTATACCAAGGTGCGCTTCAATCAGCCGCAGACGGATGATCTGTACGACCACACGAAACTCCTGAAGAAGTAAGGCGGTTTATACTTATGGTTGCCATGAGTGAGACCATTTCCACCCCCGCACCCGTTAAGACCACGCTCGATATCCTCGAGATTATGGAGATTCTGCCGCACCGCTACCCGTTCCTGCTGATCGATCGCGTGATCGAGATGGAGCCTCGGCAGCGGATCGTCGCCATCAAAAACGTCACCATCAATGAGCCGCACTTCGCCGGCCACTTTCCGGATTACCCGATCATGCCAGGTGTTCTTATGGTAGAGGCGATCGCCCAGACCGGCGGCGCACTGCTGCTGACCGAGATTCCGGATCGCGACGAAAAGCTGATGGTCTTCACCGGCATCGACAACGCGAAGTTTAAGCGACCCGTAACGCCGGGTGACCAGCTCCGCATTGAGGTAAAGGTGTTGAACTGGCGCACCCGCGCAGTCAAGATGGAAGGCACGATTACGGTGGATGGCAAGGTCGTCTGCGAGGCGGTCGTGACCTGCATGGTCGTGCCACGCGCCAAGAAAGCTGCCCCTGCCGCGCCGGTAGCGACGGAGACGGCTGAGTGAGCGTACATCCCACAGCGATCGTCGCAGCCGGCGCTGTGGTGCCGGTGAGCTGCATCATTGGGCCGTACTGTACGGTGGGCGCGAATGTCGTCATGGGCGAGGAATGCGAGTTGGTATCGCACGTCGTTTTGGACGGGCATACGACGCTGGGCAACAAGAACCGCATTTTTTCGTTTGCGTGTGTCGGCATCGCGCCGCAGGATTTGAAGTACAAGAACGAGCCGACGCAGCTTGTTATTGGTGACAACAACGACATCCGCGAGTACGTCACCATCTCCCGCGGGACAGTTGGCGGTGGTGGGATAACGCGGGTCGGCAGCGGCAACCTGATCATGGCTTATGTCCATATCGGTCATGACTCCTCGATCGGCAACGGCTGCATCCTGGCCAACGCGGCGACACTCGCGGGCCACGTCACGGTGGAGGACTACGCCGTCGTCGGCGCGCTCTGCCCGGTACACCAGTTCTGCCGGATCGGCCAGTACGCCTACATCGGCGGCGGTACGACGATCACGCAGGACGTGATGCCGTACACGCTCACCTCCATCGCTCGCGACAACCACTCCTACGGACTGAACAAGGTCGGCCTGGAGCGCCGTGGCTTCACGCCAGAGCAGCTAAAGGAACTACGCCAGGCATACCGAACCTTGACAGCCGGCAAGATGAACGTGTCTGAAGCGTTGACGGGGCTCCGCGCGAAGATCGATGCTGGGGAAGTCGGTGAGCATGTGCGGTATCTGGTGGAGTTTGTTGCCAAGAGCGAGCGCGGGGTTATTCGATAGTGCGGCCCGCACCGGCTAGGCTCGTCGTACGCCGCCAGTCAAGCACCACCTGAGTGAACAGCAACGGGACTGCCCAGCAGACCCATGCATTCATCACAGCAGCATTGGCTGGTCCAAGGCCGTGGAACAGCTTCAGGTCGTCATTCCCGAAGCGGAAGAGGACAAACCCGAAGGTCACCACATAGCTACGGATCATCCATTCCCGATGGATAGCAAACTGACGCCGCAATGCAGCCGTGAACGCCATCGCCGATGTGACCGCCCAGGCCAGCGCCAGGAAGAGCAGAGCGTCTCCGAAGGCGCGATTTGGCGAAATCCAAAGACCCATGTAGACGGCGCAGATGGCTCCGACGAGGATGCCTGTCAGGTACATGCGCCCCATGACACGGTGCGTTTTGGGGTAGCGCCAGCGCAGCGCTGAACTGGAATGGTCCCAGCAGCAGTGCCAGCGATCCCCCAGCAAGATGCCCGACGAGCCACCACTTTTTCGGCCAATAGTAGTCATAATGAGCAACGTCGAAGTGGACGTAATTGGATACTGCGGCTGAGTAGAACCTCAACCCCAGGCCAACGAGTGCCGCGACCGCCAACCAACCCAGCGCCTTATTCAAGCCGGACGAGCCGGATTGCGAACGTGTTGCCACGTAAGAAGCCATTCAAGTTCTCCTCTTAATATTCATTCCGCAGGGGGGTGGCCAAATATGACACGACACAGCCTACCCCGATTTGGGGTCAATCGAAAGATATACTTTAGGGGACTTTCAAAACCGTTTGGAGAGACGCACTTGACGACCATCGATGCTGGAGATGACGGATTGGGTGCACTGCGGAAGCAGGAGAATATCTTGCCTCTCGGCCTTATCGCCGGTAACGGTCGCTTCCCGTTCCTGCTGCTGGACGCGGCGCGCGCTCACGGCCTCTCGGTCGTCGTCGCAGCGATCAAGGAGGAGACGTCGCCGGAGATGGACGAGCGTGCCGCTACCGACCCCAACATTCGCGTCCACTGGATATCGCTGGGCGAGCTCTCGAAGCTGATCGAGACGTTTCATGCGGAGGGCGTCTCCCGCGCCGTGATGGCCGGGCAGGTACGGCATAAACAGATATTTTCAAGCATCCGGCCCGACTGGCGGCTAGCCAAGCTGCTGCTTAGTCTGCGGACGCGTTCGACTGACATGCTGCTTGGCGCGGTGGCGAAAGTTCTGGGCGACGAAGGGATTGAGTTGATCTCGTCGACTGCGTATCTTGAGCCGCTGATGGCGAAGCCGGGAGTGATGACGAGTCGTGCGCCGACCGAGGAAGAAGCCAAGGATGTGGAGTATGGCATCGGGGTCGCGCGGGCGATTGCCGCGTACGATCTTGGACAGACAGTCGTCATTGCTGCGCAGGCCTGTGTGGCCGTGGAGGCTATGGAAGGTACAGACGCGACCATCGCGCGCGCCGGGACGCTCTTCGGGACACTGGAGGCCGGGGATTCGACCCTCTCGCGTGCGCTGACAGTTGTAAAAGTGGCTAAGCCTAATCAGGACATGCGTTTCGACGTGCCGGTGGTGGGTGTGCCGACCATCCGAACGATGCAGGCGGCGGGAGCGACTTGCCTGTGCGTCGAGGCTGGTCGGACGCTGATCTTCGACCGTGCGGCCATGGTTGAGGCGGCGGACGAAGCTGGGATCGCGTTGCTCGCACGTTAATCGTCAATTCCCATTTGAATCCTACGAACACAGATGACAAAACGGTGACGCCAGACGTATGTCTCCCAGCGTAGAATATGGATTGCTCCCGCGCCCTTTGTGCGTCCGAATCGTTCGCCGGAGCGTCAATCCAATACGAGTTTCGGAAAAGAGGATGGAAAAAATGCGCAAAGCTCTCTGGTTGTTCGTGGCCGTCGGCGTGATGGCCGTTGGCGTAATTGGTTTTAAGGGTAGCGCGATTGCCCAGTCGGGTACTCCGCTGCAGCCCGGCGCGGTCGCACCTGACTTCAGACTTCCCACCCAGATCGATAACGTGACGGCGAGCCTGAAGGACTACAAGGGCAAGTATGTCGTGCTGTACTTCTATCCGAAGGACATGACCACCGGATGCACGATCGAGGCTCACAACTTTGAGCGCGATACGGCAAAGTATGTTGCCGCGAAAGCAGTCGTGCTCGGCGTTAGCCTGGATACGGTTGAGAGCCACAAGACGTTTTGCAGCAAGGACGGCCTGAACTTCAAGCTACTTGCCGATCCCGACCACAAGGTGATCGATGCCTATGGCGTTCCGGTTGTTTCGATGGGGCCGGTGAAGATTGCAAAGCGCGATACGTTCCTGATCGGCCCCGACGGCAAGATTGTAAAGTTCTGGGAAGTGAAGGATGTCCAGGGGCATAGCGATGAGATTCTCGCCGCGATCGCCGAAGCCAAGAAGTAGCTATACGGAAGACCAGCAGACGCAGAAAGGCCCGGACTCTCGAAAGAGACCGGGCTTTTTTGCTTGCCTTTAGTACGTTGCCGTTAGAACTACTTCTTTGCTGCAGCCTTCTTCGCCGGTGCAGCCTTCTTCGCGACAGCCTTCTTTGCGGGAGCAGCCTTCTTTGCAGGAGCAGCCTTCTTCGCGGGAGCAGCCTTCTTTGCCGGTGCAGCCTTCTTCGCCGGTGCGGCCTTCTTCGCGACAGCCTTCTTTGCGGGAGCTGCCTTCTTCGCTACGACTTTCTTTGCTGCTGCTTTCTTCGTTGCCAAGGTAGTACCTCTCGTTAGTGATTTTTTGCTGCTAGTGCCCTTGTTGCCGACTGCCTTCTTAGGGGCAGGCCTCCCGCCGCGCGGAGCACTGACTTTCTTCGCGGCAGATTTCGATGGGGAAGAAGTAACGGCCTTCTTTGCCGGAGCCTTCTTGGCTACGATCTTCTTCGCAGGAACTTTTGTCGCCACAACCTTCTTGGCTACGGCTTTCTTCTGGGCAGCTTTCTTCGCTGCGACTACCTTCTTCGCTAATACTTTCTTCGATGTCACTTTTTTCGCTACCACTTTCTTTGCCGGAGCCTTCTTCGCCAGAGCTGCCTTCACTGCTGTCTTCTTTGCCGGCGCCTTCTTTGCGACCGCCTTCTTTGCGGGAGCAGCCTTCTTCGCTACTGCCTTCTTCGCCGCAACGGCTTTCTTTGCGGGAGCAACCTTCTTTGCAACGATCTTCTTCGCTGGAATCTTCTTTGCGGGAGCCTTCTTCACTGCTGTTTTCTTCGCAGGCTTCGGAACTACTGGCGTAATGATTTCGAAGACTTCAATTTCAACCACGTTTTCCACTGGCATTGCAGAAATCGTCATCGGCGGCTCATACGGATCGACCGGAGTAGACGGCATCGAGGTGAGTGTTGCGGTCTCTGCGTGAGGTGCTGTAAAGTCCTCGGAGTCGTCATCCTCGTCGTCGAGATCGCTGTCCTTTTCATCATCGTCAGAGGTAAGCGTGACCTCGATCTCTTCATCGTCTTCGTCGTCGCCGAAGGCTCCACGAGCGGAGATTCCCGTATTCATCTCATCGTCCGACATCGCATTCCTCTTGTTGTGGTCTTCGAATTTACCGTCCATGCTCATGCTGTTTCCCCTGCCCTATAGAACTCGTTTACGTCGATGTTGATGGTACATATATCGGCTCTGAAAACATTCGCACACAGCACGAATTCTAGCAACACGCTAGACCACTACGCTACTGATTACAAGCACTCTTTTTTGAAGCGAAGCTCATTTGGCAGCTTTGCGTTTCGAAGGGGCACTCTTGTGCTTCGATGCAGACGTTGCCTTGTGCGTTGCAGTATGTGTCGAACCATGTGTTGCCGACTTCGCAGAACCAGTGCCCTTGCTGTGCACTGCGCCAGCACCCTTGCCGCGATGCGCTGTCCCAACTCGTCCGCGAGCACGCGTGGAAGGGCCGAGTCGTACTGGCTCCGCAACATACAACACTCGACCTGGCTTGACGCTCGATGTGCTCAGAGCGTTCCATTTGCGTAGCTCTTCTGTCGTCACGTTGAACCGATCGGCAACAGTGACGAGTGAGTCGCCAGCACGCACCGTGTAGCGTTGCGGATTCGCGATGCTGGTTACAGACTGCACCGGCACAACAAGCTCATCGTCAATGGACATAGGGTCTTGCGGCGTGATGCCGTTCGTTCGTGCGATGTCTGCGACCTTGCCATGCAGTGCGCTTGCAATGCTCTCCAGCGTCTCGCCTGACTTCACCACATGGAAGCGCCAGCTTGCGCGACGGTCGTCGGGAATGTCCTTCAGGCGATCGGCGAATAGTTCCTTCGTGCCTGGCGGTATGTGCAGATCGAATTCGATATCGGGCGGCGTGGACAAGCGAAGCATGGATGGGTTCAGCTCTACCAACTCCTGCACGGTCGCACCGGTCACATCGGCAACAAGACGCAGGTCGATCGCGTAGTCCGTGTGTACTGTTTCGTAGATCACGGGCGGGCTTGGCACGAGTCGATCGAGGCCGTAACGCTCAGGGTTCTTCGCCATCAAAACAGCTGCGAGAATCTGCGGCACGTAGGCTCGCGTTTGTGCGGGCATCAGACCGCGGCGATAGAACTCCCAGAAGTCTGCGTATCCAGTTCGCTGGACGTCGCGTTGAATGTTGCCCGGGCCCCAGTTATAGGCGGCCATCGCAAGATACCAATCGCCAAACTGGTTGTAGAGCTGCTTGATATAGCGTGCGTATGCGCGCGAAGATTTTTCCGGATCGAAGCGATAGTCGAAGTATCCATTGCGCGTCAGGCCGAACTGCGGACCGGTGTACGTCATGAACTGCCACATGCCGCCGGCGCCCGAGTGGGCGTTCAACGCCTGTGGCTGGAAGCCCGACTCTGCGACCGCGAGATAGATAAGATCCTGCGGTACGCCTTCTTCCTTCAACACGTTTTGAATCAGCCCGCGGTACTTGCCGACGCGCTGTAACGAGGCAGCCATGTGTCGCCGAAAATTCTCAGAGCCGGCGAACGCGTTGATGTATCCGGCGACCTGATCGTTGATGATGAGCGGTAGATCCGACGTCGTGTTCAGCTCTGTCTTCAGCTTGGCAACCAACTCGGGATTCGGTGCGAAGGTTAGCTCTTCCGCGACGTCGAGCGGTGCCTCTTCCACCTTGGGCGAGAAGCCGTTGCCTTGCTTCAGCGCGACCATCTCCAGCGCGTTGATGGCGTTGAGCAGGCGATCAAACTCATCTGCCATCGGACCTTCGGCCTTCAGGTCCATACCGCTTGCCAGCATGGCATCCACGGCGAAGTCGAAGTCCAGACGTGCAGCGTCGAGACGGCCGGCACGATAATTCTGGCCCCCTGAGTTATAGCTGGTCTCTGCGTTCGCGATAAGCTGACGAATCTGTTGTGCACGCTGCGCTGCCTGCGCGTCTGCTGCGGCCTGTGCGGCGTTGGCCGCCGCCTGTGCCTGTAGTGCCGAAACCTGCGCAGCGGTAGGCGTAACGATTGCGGGCGCGGTACTCTTCTGTGCGGTCTTTGCTGGGGCTCCCTTGGTGCCAGCCAGCGGATCGCCGCATCCGGCAAGCAGAAGAGTTGGCGCACAGAGCAGCGCGAGCGAGAGACGGGAACGAAGATTCAAAGTGGTCATCAAGAGATATCGAGCACTGCGGTAGGGCAACATCTCATTGTAAAACGGATGAGGCCTCCCCGGGGTCTACCGGCGTTGGCGGAAGTTGCTCCACGAGGAACGATGCGC
>JAYVZU010000552.1:0-9702 GCA_043783075.1 Rhodanobacteraceae bacterium | reverse complement strand
TGCGTCGGGCCATCGTCGCCGGAGAGACCGCCGCGATCCATACAGAAGACCACTGGCAAATCCTGCAGGCAGACGTCGTGGACGATCTGGTCAAACGCGCGCTGCAGGAAGGTGGAGTAGATGGCGCAGAACGGCTTGTAGCCCTTGGTGGCCATGCCAGCGGCGAACAGGACGGCATGCTCCTCGGCGATGCCGACGTCGAAGTAGCGATTGGGATGGTGCGGCCGGAAGAGATCGAGCGCTGTGCCGTTGGGCATGGCGCCGGTGATGGCGACAACCTTGTCGTTGTTATTCGCGAGCCTGGTGAGCGACTCCGCGAAGATCTCGGAGTAGGTACGCTGTGCTGCCGGCTTGGTCTCGCCGGTCTCGGGATGGTATGCGCCGAGGCCGTGGAACTTCTTCTGCGAGTCGATCGCTGGCTGGAAGCCGCGACCCTTCTGCGTAATGGCATGCAGGACGACAGGTTTGTTCTGCTGCTTCAGGAACTTGAAGGTCTCGATGAGGAGCGGCAGGTTGTGGCCGTCGATGGGGCCGAAGTAGCTTAGGCCGAACTCCTCGAAGATAACGCCGCGACCGACGAGGCCCTTGGCAGCTTCCTCAGCTTTGCGGGCGACGTGGCGGGCTGCCTTGCCGCCGAACTTCTCGATGAGTTCAGCAGCCTTGTCGTGCAGGCTGTTGTAAGTCGGGTTGGTCGCGATCTTGTGGAAGTACTCGGCGATGGCGCCGACATTCTTGTCGATGGACCAGGCGTTGTCATTCAGGACGATGATGAGCCGTTTGGTCTGCGAGGCGATATTGTTCAGAGCCTCGAACGAGATGCCGTTGGTAAACGCGGCGTCACCGGCGAGGGCTACGACGTGCTCGGAGCCGCCAGACATATCGCGTCCAACAGCCATGCCGAGAGCGGCAGAGATAGCGGTTCCAGCGTGTCCGGCGCCGTAGCTGTCGTGCTCGCTTTCGGTCCGGAGCATGAAGCCGTTCAGGCCGTCGGGCTGGCGAATGGTGTGGAAGGTCTTCTCGCGGCCGGTGAGCAGCTTGTGGACGTAGGCCTGGTGGCTGACGTCGAAGATGAAGCTGTCGGTGGGGGTGTCAAAGACGTAGTGCATTGCGATCGTCAGTTCGACGACACCGAGGTTGGGGCCGATGTGTCCACCGGTCTTGGCGACGCTCAGGATGAGGCGTTCGCGGATTTCAGAAGCCAAGACCGTAAGCTGCTCCATAGAGAGCCGCTTGACGTCTGCAGGCGAGTTAATTGTTTCGAGAATCTTGCTCATCCAATTCGTACCAGCACAATTTATGAGTATACGACGCCGAGGGGGATGTACCGTTTACCCACTACCGTAATGGTCCTATAAACGCGATTCGAGGGCAATACCACGTACGTTTTGTTGAGGCCGCGGGAATTTCGCTAATCGGCCATGCCCTCTAAAACTGTGGGGCTTGGGGCTTCTGTGCCGAACTCTCCCTCCCACTTCGCGATCACTGCGCTGGCGAGGCAGTTTCCGACCACGTTGGTCATCGTGCGGCCCATATCCATCAGGGCGTCGATGCCGAGAATGACGAAGATGGGTTCCGTCGGCAGGTTGAAGGTCGCGGCGGTAGCGAGCAGCACAACGAGCGTGGCGCGAGGCACGCCGGCGACACCTTTGCTGGTTAGGATGAGCGTCCCCATCATCATCAACTGCGTGCCCCAGCCCATGTGGATGCCCGCTGCCTGAGCAACGAAGATGCTGGCCAGCGCGAGGTAGAGCGTGGAGCCATCGAGGTTAAAGCTGTAGCCGGCCGGGATAACGAACGAGACGATGCGCCTCGGGACTCCGAGCGCCTCCATGGCTTCCATGGCGCGCGGTAGGGCGGCCTCGCTGGTGGCAGTTGCGAAGGCGATAGTCGCAGGTTCGGCGACGGCCTTGAGGAAACGCAACACAGGGACACGGGCGATCAGCGCAACTGGCAGCAGGACTAGCAGCGCAAAGGCCAGCAGCGCCCCGTAGAGGGTCAGCAGCAGCTTTCCCAGGTTGACTAGAACTCCCAAGCCCATGTGGCCGACGGTGAATGCCATGGCCGCGCCAACGCCGATGGGTGCGAAGTACATGACGACATTGGTGAACTTGAACATTACCTCGCTCAGGCTCTCGCACAGGCGCAGAACCGGGGCGCGCTTGGCCTCGCTAAGAGTCGCAAGTGCTATCGCGAAGAAGACTGCGAAGACCGCCACCTGCAGGATTTGGCCTTCGGCGATTGATTTCGCGATGTTCTCCGGGAAGACGTGTAGCAGAAAGTCGTCCCAGTGGGTCGGAGCGACCTTGGCGATTGTCTCTGTAGCCCCGGCTGCGGTCGGGATCAGGAGACCCACGCCCGCTTTGGAGATATTGATCGCGACCAGGCCGATGACGAGCGCGAGCGTGGTGAGGACCTCGAAGTAGATGAGGCTCTTGATGCCCATGCGGCCCACGGACTTCAGGTCTCCGTGACCTGCGATACCGGTGATCATGGTCGCGAGGATGAGTGGGGCGACGATAGTCTTGACCAGCCGCAGGAAGATGTCGGAGAAGACGCGGAGATTCACCGCGAAGTCCGGGAAGTCGTATCCGAGTTCCGCACCGGCAACCATGGCGACGAAGATCCACGGCGTCAAGCTGCGGCGGCGCACGGCCCAGACCGCGAGCAGGAGGATTCCGACCCAGCGAACGATGAGCATGGGGAGATGTCCCTGAGGGGAGTGGAAGAACGCGGCACCGATAGCGAAAAGCAATGCGGCGACTCCAAGGAGCGCGCCGTCAGACTTGCGTGCAGGATTTTGCATTGGGTTGGAGAATAGCAGGCCGAGAGGCGATTTGGGTCTCAAAACTTTGGTATCGCTGTGAGAACACCTCGTAAAGTCGGCCCACTCTGCCTGCTTGCATACGGCGACATGACTGAAGAGAGATGACTCGCCCATTATTTGCTAGGATCGTGAGATGTTTCCTCGCAGAGTTGGTAGTTACTTTCTCGGTTCAGTGCTAAGTCTGCTCGGCTCTGCCGCAGCGCAGATTCCTGGGGTTATTCCGGGGACCGTTCCAGCGAATCCGGGCGGTTACAAGATCATTAGCCCATTGACCACTCCTACATTGACTCCCGGGCAGTTGACCCTGCTTGAGTTGGAGGGGCGCTTCTCGCAGGCAGTAGCCGATGGTGGCGGGAAGGCCTTCGCCACGTGGTTTGCGGCTGATGCCGTGACTTTGAACAATGGGAAGCCGGCGACGCTGGGACGTGGCGCAATCACAGCAAATGCGACTTGGAATCCGAAAGAGTACCTTTTAACCTGGGTGGCGCAAGGCGCGCAGATGGGGCCGTCGAACGACATGGGCTTCACCTGGGGCCATTATGAAGGTCGATCCACCGATAAAAATGGGCAACCCGTCGTCACGACCGGCCGATACATTACGGTATGGAAGAAGCTGCCCGATGGAACCTGGAAGGTTGCGATGGATGCGAGCGCACAAGAGCCTCCAAATACCGGCGAGTGCTGCACCCTGCCCAAGCCATAAGTACTGTCCATTTACAGCGAGTCTCACTACATTACGGTAATCGCCACACAGAACAGGATTCAGCGGGCTGGGCAGTTGAGACAGTCGTACACTCAGGTAAATTGAATGCCGTACGTCTAAAGTTGGAGAGTAAAGCCCCATCGAAGTTCCCTACCATTTTCCTAGGATGAAACCTTCAGCCAAAGAGGAGTTGCAGCGCGCCGAAGCCCTCGAACAATACGAGGCAATTCTCGGTGTGCCCGACCCCGCCATGGCGGAGATCACGGCGATGGCTGCCGATCTGTGCGGTACGCCGATGGGCGGAATCTCGCTTCTGGGGCCGGATGCAATCTACTTTCAGGCGCGGGTAGGCCCCGGTCCAACCCGGATGGCGCGCGGCCGAATGCCGTGCGAGACCTGCATCCACGGCGATGGCGTGTACGAAATTACCGATGCGAGATACCACAAGGACTTCCGCCCGGACGGCATTATGGTGGCTGGTCGCGCCTTCCGTTTTTATGCCGGCGCGCCACTCATCACCGCATCTGGGGTTGTGATCGGGTGCCTGTTTGTGCAGGACTCGGTTCCCCACACACTCACGGAAAAGCAGAAGAAGGCCCTGTTGACGTTGAGCCGGCAAGTTATCAACCGGTATGAACTTAACACTCGCATCCGGCAGATGGAGCGCGAGGGGCGGGTACGGCAGAGGGTGGAATCTGCGCTGACCGTCGAGCGGAACTTCGTCTCGACCGTACTGGACACCATGGGCGCGCTGGTGGCAGTCTTTGACACCGCCGGGCGCATTGTCCGCTTCAACCGGGCCTGTGAGCAGGTATCCGGCTACGAGTTTGCTTCGCTTGCAGGACGTTATTTATGGGATGATCTCATCCCCGAAGACGATATCCCGGCAGCGATTGAAAACTTCGAACGTCTGCGTGGGGGCAAGTTTCCGGCTAGCTTTGAGAACTATTGGCGACATAAAGATAGCTCGCTCAAACGCATCGCCTGGTCCGCGACCGCGCTGGTCGACGAGCAGATTCAGACGAACTTCCTGATCATGACCGGAATCGATGTAACCGAGCAGCGGGCGGCGGAAGTGACGCTGCGAGAGAGTGAAGCGCGTTACCGTCAGTTGGTCGAAGGCTCGCTTGGCATGGTCTGCACACACGACCTGAAGGGCGTACTGCTCTCGGTAAACACCCACGGTGCCGAGAGCCTGGGGCGGGCTGTCGATGAGATGACCGGGCAATCTTTGGCTTCGTTCATGCCAATGGAGCACCACAGGGCCATTCCGGACTATCTGCGGCAGATCGTGCAGACCGGCGAGGCGCAGGGGCGGCTGCACATCTGCGCCAAAGATGGCGATGTGCGGGTGATCGCGTTCCGCAACAAGCTGATACGAGTCGCCAATCGCGAACCGTATGTACTTGGGTTTGGCGTCGATATCTCGGAGCAGGTTCGTGCGGAAGAGAAACTTCGTGCGCTAATTCACCAGTCAAACTCCATCCTGGAGAGCGTTGGAGACGGCATTTACGGCATCGACCTGGATGGTCGCGTCACTGTCGTGAACCCGGCCGCAGCCCAGATGCTGGGCTACAAGGCGACCGAACTGCTGGGGCACAACCTGCATGAACTGGTGCTCCATACCCGGGCCGATGGAACTCCTTACCCAGCCAGCGAATCTCCTGTGCTGACAACGATCAAGAACCTGGACACGATTCGGGTGTCGAAGGAGATTTTCTGGCGCAAAGATGGGACGAGTTTCCCGGTCGAGTATGTTGCTCGCCCCCAGATCGACTCCACGGATGGGAATTCTCCAGGTAAGGCGATCGGCGTCGTTGTTGCGTTTACCGACACCACGGAGCGGCGACAGCTTGACAAGATGAAGGATGAGTTTATCTCCACTGTTTCCCATGAGTTACGGACTCCGTTGACCTCGTTGCGGGCGGCTCTCGGCTTAGTCACTGGCGGCGCGCTGGCGACTCGGCCAGAGAAGATGCAGCACATGCTGGAGATCGCAATCGCGAATACTGACCGGCTGATCCGTCTGGTCAACGACATTCTCGAGGTCGAACGGATTAGCAGCGGAAACGCGGAGTTGCACTCGGCGTTTTGCCCAGCCGACGCCCTGCTGGAGCGAGCCGTGAGCCTGCAACAGGCAGCGGCGCTGAAGACAAATCTGAAATTTACCATCGACGCCAATGGTGTCGAGGTTTGGGGCGATCCGGACCGGATTCTGCAGGCGCTGGCGAATTTGATCTCGAATGCGACGAAATACTCGCCCGTGGGAGGTGTGATCAACCTGCGAGCGAAGAATATCGACGAAAACGAGGCTGAGTTCGACGTTCACGATCAGGGACGGGGCATTCCGCACGACAAGTTGGAGACGATTTTTGGACGATTCCAGCAGGTAGACGCCTCGGACGCAAGGACCATGGGCGGAACCGGGCTGGGCCTGGCAATCTGTCGCAGCATCATCACACAACATGGCGGAAAGATCTGGGCGACAAGCCCCCCGGGTGACGGCGCGACGTTCCACTTCACGCTGCCACGGCGTCCGAGTGGGCACCTACGCTAGGACTGCTTCGCTTCCCTTCCTGCACTAATCCTGTTACAAATAGCTTGGACCACATAAGGGGCTCCAGAGTCCCGCGGCGCTAATTAACATTGCCGTACCTTGTTTCGACGAATAGCAGGATTTACGCGATGGCGAAGGCGATTTGGAACGGGCAGCTGTTGGCCGAGAGCGAGACGACCGAGACGGTCGAAGGTAATGTTTATTTTCCCGAAGAGAGCGTAAACCGCTTATTCCTGCGGGCAAGTTCAACCACGTCGAGCTGCCCATGGAAGGGTCAGGCACGGTATTACAGTCTGCTGGTCGATGGGCAGGAGAATCCCGACGCTGCCTGGTACTACCCGGATCCGAAGCCTGCGGCGCGCACGGTAAAGCACCATATTGCGTTCTGGCGTGGAGTCGAAATCACGAAGTAGTTTCGGGGCTCTATCCCCTATTTTCAGGCAAAAATCAAGGCTAATAGGCTTGTGCGCGGTCCAGCGGCAGGCGGACGTGGAAACAGGTATCACCCGGTTTGGACTGGACGGCGATATACCCGGAGTGCTTGTTGACGATGCGTTGAGCGGTATCGAGCCCGAGACCGAGCCCTCTTCCGGGAGCTTTGGTAGTAAAAAATGGCTCAAAGATTCGCGACTGCAGCTCTGCCGTGATGCCGGGGCCGCTATCGCAGATTTCGACCACCGCCATCTGCCCCTGTAGCTTGGTACTTAGTTTCAGGGTGCCGCCGTTCGGCATTGCGTCGAGCGCATTCTCAATCAGCGCCGTCCAAACCTGATTCAGCTCACTTCCATAGGCATCAATGTCCGGGACATCGGGATCGAAGTCGATCACGATCTCGATGTGGCTGAGGCGCGAACCAAACATACTCAGCGTCCGTTCCAGCGACTGGGCAAGATGGACGTCCTGAATCGGAGCCTGATCCATATAGCTGTAGTCCTTGATGGCCGAGATCAGGTCGAAGATCCGGACAGTGGAGCTGACAATGGTCTCTGCCATGCGCTCGACTCGGAGGCTGCTGGCGAGAGCCTGCATTGCGGGCGCAAGAACGTCATCCGGGAATTCCAGAGCAAACTCGTCGAGGTAAGCGAGTGAGAAGCGGGTTTCGGCGATCGCGGGTGCAATCGTCCAGGCGTTGGGGACGTTGTGGACTTCAAGCCAGGTCAGGATTGTAGCTTCGCGATCCGCACCGGCCAGCGGACTGGCCTCGGCGATGGGGTCCATGCGCTCAAAGTTACACAACTCGTCGCGCATACGCTCGACCCAGACCTGCAGCTTTTCGGCTGTCTGGGTGGAGAGACAGATCGCTCCGAGGGTGTACTTGCGGTCGCCGTAGACACGCAACTCGTTAAAGAGCGATGCAGCCGAACGCTGCGCGGCGGAGGCCGGGTTGTTCAATTCATGCGCAAGATTAGCGGCTAGTTTACCGAGAGCAGCCAGCTTATCCGCCTGACCCTCCATCCGGGTAACCTCGCGGACGCGGTTGAGCAGCACGCCAACGCAGCGCTGCGCCATCGAGGGGATAGCTGCCAGCATCGCCGGAAAGGTTTCCTTCGGGATGTCGAGCGTCCAGACATCGCCGGCCGCGTAGCCCGTACCGCCGTAGCCCTTCATGCGTGAAAACGGCAGGATTCCGGACATTTGGCCCATGCGAGCGATGAAAAACGACATATTGCCCGATTGAGCGCGGCGGATGTGAACCTCGCCACCGAGCATGATGTTCATCCCGATCGGCGTTTCGCCCTCGCGAAAGAGAATCGCACCGGGTTCGGCTGTGTGTTCGATCCCGTGCTCTGCAAGCCAGAGGAAATCCTGATCCGACATGCCCTCCAGCGCCTCAATCTTGCGGAGCGCGGCGACGATCTCCTCGCACGGGGAGTGCGCGACGACCATAGCTGGCGCGAGGATTGACTCGGAAGTTTCGGGCGAAACAGTAGAGGTAGCCATCTGCATATGATGCACTGCTACGCAGGACGCCGCAAATTCGTTCCATCAATTGCAGAAAACAGGGGCTTTACGCGCGGTTGGTCCGGATTCTGAGCGGCAAGTATGCCGGACAGCGAGCCATCAGTCCTGTGAAAACCAAAATCACCGCGGGAACCGCGATCAAGCACCACCATCCATGGACAAAACAGGCTGCAGTCAGCAGACCGACACCCACAATGATCCTGATTGTTTGATCGATAACTCCAACATTCTTCAGCATGATCTGTCACCTCTTGCATTTGAGATTAGGCGGGTCGGGAAGGATTCTTGGTGACACGGGACACAGCGGATGGCGGAAACAGGAAACCCCACCTCAATCGCGTGGTGATGCGATTAAGATGGGGCACCCGGTTGTTCGAGGCTAGGCTTTGACTACTGCTCCGTCCTTGACCTTCACCGGGTCGAGGAACGGCATGCCAGCGCGGAGTTCGGCACCGACGGTTTCGATCTGGTGAGCGGCCTCTTCCTTGCGGATGCGTGCGAACTCGTGGCGGCCAGTCTCGTTCTCTTCGATGAACTTTCTGGCAAACGTGCCGTTCTGGATGTCGGTGAGCAGACCCTTCATCGCCAGCTTGACTTCGGGCGTGACGATGCGTGGGCCGGCGACGTAATCGCCCCACTCCGCAGTGTCGGAGATGGAGTGGCGCATGTATTCCATGCCGCCGCGGTACATCAGGTCGACGATCAGCTTCAGCTCGTGGAGGCACTCGAAGTAGGCGAGTTCCGGCTGGTAGCCAGCCTCGACGAGGGTCTCGAAGCCTGCCTTGACGAGGGCGGAGGTTCCGCCGCAGAGCACGGCCTGCTCGCCGAAGAGGTCGGTTTCAGTCTCTTCGGTGAAGGTGGTCTGCAGGACGCCGGCGCGGGTGCATCCGATTCCCTTGGCGTAGGAGAGCGCGAGGGCGAGAGCAGTGCCGCTGGCATCCTGCTCCACTGCGACCAGTCCGGGTACGCCGCCGCCTTCGGTGAAGACCTCGCGGACGCGATGGCCGGGAGCCTTGGGCGCGACGAGCGAGACATCCACCGTGGCGGGGGGAGTGATGGTGCGGAAGCGGATGTTGAAGCCGTGCGCGAACATCAGGGTGACATTCGGCTTCATGTTCGGCTCGATCTCCGCGTGATAGACCTTGGCGGCGGTTTGGTCGGGCGTCAGGTTCATGATGACGTCGGCCCAGGCCGAAACCTCGGCGACAGTCCCGACGATGAGGCCGGCATTGCGAGCGCGCTCGGCGTTCTTCGAGTCCGGACGAAGGCCGACGCGGACATCGACGCCGGAATCCTTGAGGTTGAGAGCGTGGGCGTGGCCCTGCGAGCCATAGCCGATGATGGCGACTTTTTTCGCCTGGATCAATGAGAGGTCTGCGTCTGCGTCGTGGTAAGTCTTTGCCATGTCGTTCGTTTTCCTTTGTAGGTAATGTTAGCTGAATGAGGTGTAGGTCGACCGCGGATTAACGCGGATCAGGCAAGAATGCCTGTTCTTAATCGGCGGTGATCCGCGGTCGAAACGGGGTTTTAGGTTTCGTCTTCGTGATCATCGGAGAAGGCGTTAGGAATAATCTCGCTGCGCGACAGGACCGGCTGAACGCCGCCCTTGGCAGGTGTGCCGAGCGCTTTGAGGACGCGGCTGGTATGGTGGCCGCG
>JAYVZU010000551.1:0-9710 GCA_043783075.1 Rhodanobacteraceae bacterium | reverse complement strand
CCTTGCCCGCGTCGAAGGTCTCGTCATCCTCCATCACCACGACGGCCGCTTCCACCGCCTCCACCGACGTGCCGCCGCGCTCCAACACTGCGTACCCGGCGTCCAGGGCGTTGCGAATCCCGCGCTCATGCGCCTCGATCTCGTCGTCCGGCATCGCCCACGCGCCGCCGTGTATCAGCAAAACTGGTTTCAAAGTCATCACCTGACTTCGATTCTACGATTTGCCGCATAGATCCAAAACATACGCAGAGTTCGCAAAGTAAAAGCAGCAAAGTTCGCAGAGAAAGCCTTACTTTGCGAACTTTGCATCCCCTACGTAGCGAACTCTGCGTACGCTTTCCCTCTTCACCCCACAAAAATCCATCTCGTAGCTGACTAACGGCAACCAATTGCATCCAATGGAAAACAGAGGAATCTCCGTCGTATGGACGTAGTCAGCTTCGTCGCCCACCACGGGTACGCCGTCGTGGCGATCATCTTGTTTCTCGCCGCCGCCGGGTTCCCCCTCCCGACGTCCGTGACCCTGCTCGCCGCCGGAGCCGCCGCTCACCACGGCATCCGCCTCGAAATCATCTTCCCCCTCGCCTGGGGCGCCACCCTCCTCGGCGACACGCTGCTCTACTTCGGCGGACGCTACACCGGCTGGTGGCTCCTCGCAGGCATGTGCCGCCTTGCCATGAACCCCGAGGGCTGCATCTTCTCCTCCTCGGCATACTTCTACCGCCGCGGAGCCCGCACCCTGCTCTTCTCCAAGTGGATCCCCGGTCTCGCCGCCATGGCCGCGCCCCTCGCTGGCTCGCTCAACATGCGCTTCACCCGCTTCCTCCGGCTCGACGCAACCGGAGTAGGAATCTACGTCACCGCCTGGATCGCCCTCGGTTACATCTTCAGCGGTTTCATCCGCGAGATCACCGCTTGGGTCGCCACTCTCGGCCACGCCATGCTGTCCATCGCGGCGTTACTCGCCATCGCGTACGCCATCTCGATCCTCGTCTTCACCATCAAGGCCCGCAAGTACAACAAGATCGAAAAGATCTCCGCTCAGGACCTGAAGCAGCGTGTCGACGCTCTCGGACCCGACCGACTGGTCATCATCGCCGACGTCCGCAGCCACAACTACTACGACCCCGGCATGCAGCGCATCAAGAACTCCATCCGCGTCGAACCAGCGCGATTGAAAGAAGAGCTCGAAGCCCTCCGCGCCTTCATGGCCCCCGAGTGCGAGATCTACCTCTACTGCTCCTGCATCCGCGACACGACCAGCAAGCGCGTAGCCCACATGCTGAAGCAGGAAGACTGCCGTACCTCCGTCATCGAAGGCGGCATGAAAGCCTGGGTGCGAGCTGGCGGCGAACTGGAACTAGTTCCTGCCGCCGACATCCAACACCTGCCCCGCTTCGAATAGCGACCGAGGAATGGCTCATGGTGATATCGTTCGATCTGTCTCGAACAGCAGCACGATGAACCAAGAGGATATGCTATGAAGCCCCTGGAAGCGGCACCGCAGACATCAAAATCTCAGACAATTAGCCGCATCATCCTTGGACTGATGCTGCTCCTCGCTGGCGTGTCCCACCTCACGACTGCCCGGCAGTCGTTTCAGGCGCAGGTTCCGCCATGGGTTCCACTGAGCCCCGATCTGGTCGTTCTGCTCTCAGGTTGCGTGGAGATTCTGCTCGGCCTCTCCCTCGTGACCCTCTATCGTTACAAGGCCTACGTCGGCATAGTGGTCGCGCTCTTCTTCATCGCGATCTTCCCCGGCAACATCGCGCAATACACCGAGCACCGCGCGGCATTCGGTTTGGAGACCGATACAGCTCGACTCATCCGACTCTTCTTTCAGCCAGTCCTTGTCGCATGGGCGCTATGGAGTACCGGCGCCTGGACGTCCCTCCGAAAGTCCTCATCCAATTGACCGCCAAAAATCTGGATGCACCATGTCTCGCTTCTGTGACATGGGATTCGATCTGCCCATACCTGCGCGTTAGTTCGATACCTCCAAACCGTGCACTCCCACTTCGTAACCTGCAACTGCTTCCACCGCAAGCCATCTCTGGAGACTCCAGCATCTCGTGACCTCTTCGAGAGATCCCTGAACACGATGAAGGTTTGTTATGACTTTGTCGTCGCCGGATCCGTCCTGATCCCAGAGAATGTGCACCTTCTCGCCAGCGAACCGAAGAAGGCTGCGCTGTCCAGGTAGAGTCAGACTGGACGGCTGCAAAGAAGAATCGTGCGTCGAGATGAACCCATGCACGATGTGGGCCGCCCACTATCTCTGCGTCTGGTATGCTTGCGGTCCAGCACGACATTCTATTTATCCGGGGTTTGATCTGATGCTTATGAAGCTGAAGGACACGGCTGCTCTTGCTGTCGCGATGCTGTTCCTGTGTACGTGTGTGGGAGGATGCACCTCTGCTGGCAACACGGTACAGGCTGCGAGCGGCGGGAATACAACGGCAGCCGGGCAGGTTGCCCTTCCAACGGGATTTGATCCGGTGTTCAAAACCCGCGGGCCGAAGACGTGCAACTCGGTTACGTCGGTCCCAACGGTAGCGCAGATTTCTGCGCTGATCCAGTGCACCTTTGAACAGAAGACGGCTTACGACATCACTCTGATCACAAACATCAAGGTGCAGGCTGGAGGATTTAGAGCGTATAGCCAGTTTCAGGATGGATATGCAACCAGCATCGATACATCGGCGAAGGTGATGCCCATTCGCGGAAGCATGGTGCAATGGCTATGCTCGCAGGACCGGAACAACCCGGGAGCCAACTGCTCACGCATCGTCAAGCCGCAGGCTGAAGGGGAGTGCTGGAAGACGACCTTCGGAGACTGGAAATGCAGCATGCTCGACACCAAACATAACGACCTGGAATCCCACCTGGCCCCGCCAACGGAGCCATAGACGGATCGCCCACGTTTAGTACCGCAAATCTGGGTGCCCCATCTCTCGCTTCTGAGACATGGGATACGATCTCCGAATGCCCCGAGAGCTCGTTCGATACCACCACACTGGGCACTTCCACTTCGTAACCTTCAGCTGCTTCCACCGCAAGCCGTTTCTGGCGACCCCAGCATCCCGCGATCTCTTTGAGAGGTCACTGGAGACAATGAGGGTGCGATATGACTTTGTAATCGCAGGACACGTCCTGATGCCAGAGCACGTGCACCTTCTCGTCAGCGAACCGAAGGAGGCTGCGCTGTCCAAGGCCCTGCAAGCCCTCAAGCTATCTGTTTCCGTGCAGTCGCAGGAGCGCCGGTTCTGGCAGGCGCGGTACTACGACTTCAACGTCTTCACTCCCGACAAGCGGGTGGATAAGCTACACTACACGCGCCGCAATCCCGTGAAGCGGGGGTTGGTAGGTGAACCGATAGAGTGGGTATGGTCGAGCTTCCGACACTATGCGACCGGGGACAGCGGGTTGTGGAAGTAGAGTCGGACTGGACGGCTGCAAACAGGAATCGTGCGGGGAGATAAACCCATGTCTCAGAAGCGAGACATGGGGCATCAATCCGCCGACATCCAACACCTGCCAGGATTCGAGTAGCCACGGACCCAAGCAGTTATTTCTTGCCCGAATCCGTTGCCATCGCCTCATGCATCTTCGCGAGTTCCTCCGCTTGAGCCGACGCCTCATTCAGCGATTTAGCGATGTAGTCGCAATGATCCACCGTACCCTTTGACATCTTGGTGTTGTTCGTCATGGGATTCTTTTGGTACTGCGCTTTCAAGGCCATATGCTCCTTCGCCTCAGCCGCGTAGCGATGCGATTCGGCGGTGAAGTAGTGAGCGAGCCGTAGGTGCTCTGCAGGTGTGCTGGCAGTCGCGGTCAACGTTTGAACCTGCGACTTCGACAGCTTGGCCCCTGATTGTGCCGGCGCGCCCGAGGTCTGCGCAAGAACCGGAAAACTGATTGCAAGTACCAGTGCAATTGCAAGAAAGCGGAAGGATTTCATAGGGAATCTCCGGACTAAGTCATCGCTGAGGACGCCAAAACGACGCGGGGCCGAAGCCCTCTACAGCCATAACTTGAGCTTAGGTACATCGACACACCCAGTCAGTGATGACAATCACAACGAATGTCTGGCCGACACAGGCTATCTCCGGCCCAAATCTGGGGCAATAGGGGAGACAAATAGAGCCAGCATACCCATTCCCGACCACCACCCATGATCACTCCAGCGCCTGAAGTCCGGACTTAAGTCCTTTATATCCGGACTTTCGGACTTTAACCCCGGGGGGACCCCCAACCTACAAATCCTCTCTACAAACCCGTCGCCCAAAACTACTTCTCAGCTGCTGCTGCTTTCCCTTCCAGCTCATTGCAGGTCAGGTAGAAACCCGGCGCGGCCTTCAGGTCCATGATCCCGTTCTTCGCCAGCGATCCCTGCAGCGCCACTATCGGCTCCTTCAGCAATGCATTCGCCGCACTCAAGCTGATGCCACGATCACGAGCGGCGATCCTGGTCGCGTGCCGAGCCATCGCGTTCGCGCCGGTGATCGCATTCTGTCCGACCTCCTGGCTCGCTACCGTCATCAGCGCCGAGCACCAACCATATACCTCGTACACCGCGTGGCCGCTCCACAGACCCAGCAAGCCTGTTTCGGTCGCGGCCACCCTTGTATCCGGTGCGGTGCGGGGAATCTTTAGGGCTAGAAAACCCTCGTCTGGCACGTTCACGGTTGACGGCGGCATCCACTTCTGGAGCTTCGCGCAGTTGTCGCGGTACTCGGCCGCACCGATTGCCCGTGCCTGAGTCGTCATGGGCTCCTGCAGGGTGCGGATGACGGCCATTACCTGGTTGCCCGCAGCGTCGGCCGCGATGCCCCGATCCCTCACCAGCAGCTTCGCTCCACTGATTGCAAGAATCTTCCCCGCGTCCGGGTCTATAGCGGGTTTCCCCTCACGCTCGCTCAGCGCGGAATCCGCCATCAGGAACATCGCGCACGAACCGTACTGCGCATAACGCGGCCGACCAAGCCAGTTCCCGGCCGGGTATCCGTCTTCACTCGTCACCCGCGCCTCCTGCCTGGTCGGAGGAATGCCAGCGTCGAACGCAGCGCTACCCACCGGAGCTACGGGCGAGACCTGAGCCAAAGCCCGAAGACACACAAGCGCGCACAGGAGCGCCATCAACTTGATCGTGATCTTTGAAAACAGGTGTGTGGACGTGCGGAGAATCCTATCCCATATCGCAGAAATACACGCAGAATGTTGGGTTTTGGAAGCATGACGATCACCCAGGATTGAGGCGCTGACGTATGATTGGCACCGAGTTCCAACTCCAACTCTGAGGTTCCGGATGAAGCGTCTCCTACTGGCCTGCACGATCCTGACTGGTGTTATCGCATTCCTTGGCCTCGACGCCCCCAACACCAGGCGCGACTCCGCCAATTGGTTAATGTACGGTCGCACTGCTGACGATCAGCGCTTCAGCCCGTTGAACCAGATCGACGAGCAGACAGTCCCCACGCTCGGCCTCGTCTGGAGCCAGGAACTCCCCACCACGCGCGGTCTTGAAGCCACACCGATCGTCGAAGACGGCATCCTCTACACCACAGGCCCATGGGACATCATCTACGCGATGGACGCGAAGACCGGCAAGACCCTGTGGCAGTACGATCCCGCCGTCGATCGCAGCCGCGCCTTTTCCTTCTGTTGCGACGCGGTCAATCGCGGAGTTGCGCTCTACCAGAACAAGCTCTACGAGGGCCTGCTCGACGGCCGCCTTGTCGCACTCGACAAACACACCGGAGCAGTCATCTGGACGACTCAGACCACCGACGTTACGAAGGCTTATTCCATCAGCGGCGCGCCGCGCATCGCGAACGGCAAGGTCCTCATCGGCAACGCAGGCAGCGAGTATGGCGTGCGCGGCTACATCTCCGCATACGATGCCGAAACCGGAAAGATGGCATGGCGCTTCTACACCGTGCCCGGCGATCCAAAGGATGACGCCGAGAACAAAGACATCGCTCGCGCGGCCAAAACATGGAACGGAGACAAGTGGAAGAACGGCGCCGGCGGCACTGCGTGGGAGAGCATCGGCTACGATCCGGCTCTTGACCTGATCTACTTCGGAACGGGCAACGCAACCGCCTGGTACCGGGCGCTGCGAGGTGGTGGCGACAACCTCTACACCGCGTCCATCGTTGCGGTACACGCCGGCAACGGCACACTCGCGTGGTACTTCCAAACCACGCCCGGCGACAACTGGGACTTCGACTCGGTCCAGACACTCACGCAGGCCGACCTCAAGATTGGCGGCCGCACCCGCAAGGTCCTGATGCAAGCCAACAAGAACGGCTTCTTCTACGTCCTCGATCGCAAGACCGGAGAGTTCCTTTCTGGAACTGCATACGTAGATGGCATTACCTGGGCCACTGGGCTGGACCCGAAGACCGGTCACCCCATCGAAGTTCCTGGCGTTGGCGGGATTGAGCCGACGGTCGTCTCACCCGATCCCAGCGGCGCGCACAACTGGCACCCGATGGCGTTCCATCCCACGACCGGTCTGGTTTACGTCCCTGCCAAGAGTGGACTGGCAATGGTCCACGCGCCCGATCCAAAGTGGAAGTATGACCCCAACGACCTGAACCTTGGCATGGACGACAAGTACGAAGGAGCGATGTATGCGAAGGCAGCCGCCCTGCCTGCGGCCACTGGAGGCTTACTGGCATGGGATCCCGTGACGCAGAAAGCTGCATGGCGCGCCAAGTCTCCAGTGGTCGAAACTGGCGGAGTCCTCGCGACAGGCGGCAACCTCGTCTTTCAGGGTCGCGCCGATGGCATGTTCGTGGTGTATCGCGCCACCGACGGCAAGCAGCTTTGGCAGTTCGACGCCGGAACCGGAATCATGGCACCGCCCGTCACCTACGCCGTCGACGGCGTCCAGTACGTCAGCGTAATGGCGGGCTGGGGTGGCACCTCCGGATTGATCAACGCGCCAGGTAGTGGGCCAGTAAAGCCAGGCAACGGCCGCATCCTCACCTTCGCCATTGGCGGTCAGGCGAAGCTGAATGTACCGCTGTTCGGCCACTCCGCTCCACCACCGATCCCGGAACTCACCTACGATTCCTCACCCGAGTTGGTGCACAAAGGCGCGCAGATCTTCAACAACCGATGCATGCTCTGTCACGGCTTGAACGCAGTGAGCGCATCGGTGCCCGACCTCCGCTACTCCAGCAGGGGCACCATCGAATCCCTCGACAAGATCGTCCTCGATGGCAGGCTCGCTCCCGCAGGAATGCCATCCTTCAAAAAGCTCCTGAACGCGGACGACGTGAAGGCGCTGCAGGCATACATCGTCTCGAGCACTCGCGCAGCAGCCACACCACCCAAACCGTAACGGCCGCAATGCCGGGCACCGAAGCTATTTCTGCGTCAGTTCAATGCTCTTGCCGGAATTGCTGCGATCACCTGCCTTCTGCATCGCTGCCACCAGATCGTCGTTACCGGCGTAAGCCAGTCTTCTAACGTGGAATCGACCGACATAATACCAATCCTTGTGACTTGGTGATATCGTTCGATCTGTTTCGACTGGGCGCGGGGCAGGCTTCAAGTTCCAGGTAATTATATGTTGGAGTCAACCCGTTGTTACGCCGCACACGGACCCCGAAAGCCTGACGCACCATAGACCGAAAGGATGCACGATGATGGCCCTGGAAGCTGCACCGCAGACGTCAAAATCTCAAATGATTGGTCGTATCATCCTTGGACTGATGCTGCTCCTCGCTGGGGTGTCACACCTCACCACCGCTCGACAGTCGTTTCAGGCGCAAGTATCGCCATGGGTTCCACTGAGCCCAGACCTTGTCGTTCTGCTCTCGGGCGGCGTGGAGATCCTGCTTGGTCTCTCCCTCCTGGTCCTCTATCGATACAAGGCATATGAAGGCATCGTTGCCGCGCTGTTCTTTATAGCGATCTTCCCCGGCAACATCGCGCAATATACTGAACATCGTGCGGAATTCGGGTTGGAGACGGATACGGCTCGACTCGTCCGACTTTTCTTTCAGCCTGTTCTGGTCGCTTGGGCGCTGTGGAGTACCGGCGCCTGGACGGCCCTTCGACAGTCGTCGTCCCGGTCCAATTGATCGCCATAGTCCTGCCGAACTGGGGCCAACCAGGAAACAGCAGACCCAGCGTAGCCGCCAGCATGAATCAGTACACCCGCCGCCCTATTGCAACGCGAATGCCGTCAGCAGCGTTCCTGATGGGATAAGGACATACTGTCGGCTACCGACCATGAATGTTGTTGGAGCCGCAAATATCCCGGTACCAGACGAGTAGGCGTCCGGACTCCATCCCAATTGATACGACCATAGGTCTTTGCCTGTGCGGGAGTCGAAGGCGTGCAGGCTGCCCGTCGCGTCGCCCGCGAAGACCAGGCCGGACGCGGTGGACATCACGCCCGGGAAGCCGACTTGCTCGTATTTGAACTCCCAGCGACGTTTGCCGGTGGCTGCGTCGATCGCGCGCAACGCACCGTAATCGACCGTAGGCAGCGAACTAAAGGAGCCGCCGGTGTACTTCTGACCGGGCACATACTTCTCGTCGAAGGTAACGTACGCGGTGCAGCGCTCGCGCACACTCACAAAGACCAGTCCGAGCGTCGCATCGTAGGACGTCGGATTAAAGTTCGTCCCGCCAAACAGGTCCGGACACGTCGCTGTGCCTTTCGCATCGGGGGTGTGTCCGGGGATCAGGATGGGCCGGCCATCGCGGCCAATGCCGCTCGCCCAGTCGAGAGCGACAAACGGCTCGGCGACGATGTGCTTGCCGGTCACCCGATCCAGAACGTAAAAGAATCCGTTGCGATTGGCGGCCATGACGACCTTGCGCATCTGGCCCGCGATCCGCAGGTCGGTGACGATGGGTGTCTGGGTCGCGTCCCAGTCGTGCACGTCGTGCGGCGTGAACTGGAAATGCCACTTCAGTTTGCCGGTTGCGGGGTCCAGCGCGAGCAGCGAATCGGTGTACAGGTTGTCGCCCTCGCGCACCGATCCGTTGTAGTCCGGCCCCGGATTTCCCGTGCCGATAAACAGCGTATCTGTCTCCGGATCGTACGAGCCCGGAGCCCAAACCGGACCGCCCCCGCTCTTCCAGCTATCGCCGCTCCAGGTCTCGCCGCCCGCCTCGCCCGGTGCCGCAGTCGTGAAGAACTGCCAGGCTTTTTTGCCGGTTGCCCCATCGAAAGCCTGCACCGAGGCTCGAACGCCGAACTCTCCGCCGCCGACCCCCGCGATCACCTTATCCCTGATTACCATGGGCGCGATCGTGGCGGTGTAGGCCAGCTTGTAATCGCCCATCACGGCATCCCACAGCACCGATCCATCGCGGATGTCGAGTGCGAGGAGATGCGCGTCCAGCGTCACCATATACAGCTTGCCGCCCAGCACCGCGAACCCGCGATTGACCATGCCGCAGCACGGCTTCAGACCCGGTGGCAGGTCGCGCTGGTACTTCCAGATCTGGCGGCCGGTGCGGGCGTCGATGGCCCACGCGAAGTTGTTGGCGCCAGTGATGTAGAGGACGCCGTCAATCACAATCGGCGTGGCCTCGAATTTACCCTGTGTGCCGGTCTGAAATGTCCACTGCGACTTTAGGTTCGCGACATTCTTCGGCGTGATCTGGACGAGCGGACTATGCCGCTCACCCCGCAAATCGCCGGAGTAGCTCAGCCATCGCTGCGGATCCTTCAACCC
>JAYVZU010000550.1:0-9718 GCA_043783075.1 Rhodanobacteraceae bacterium | reverse complement strand
TTAAGAATAATGGCACACTGTGCCATTGTCAATCTATTTAGGCGAAATAGACTCATAGTGCACATTGTGCCATTTTGGGCTAGACTGCTAGTATGAGTTCGGCTGAGACAGCACAAAGAGGCAACCTCAAATCGAAGAAACAGGATCTGGTCCGACGCGAGATATGGATCGCGGCGATTGATCTCTTCTATTTGGAGGGCTTCGATGAAGTGACGATCGATCAGATTGCAGAGTGTGCCGGCGTTTCGCGGCGGACGTTCTTCCGCTACTTTGCGTCGAAAGATGACGTGATGGGTTCTACGATGAAGGCGTTTGGCGAGGCGCTGCAGCAGGCAATTTGCGCGGAGGACCCTTCGCTAGGGGCGTTTGAAGTCGCGAAACGTTCCGTTGCGCACGTTCTGATGTGCCAGCCTTCTTCGACAATTACTGAGCGCGTCGTACAAATTAGCAAACGTAGTCCAGCAGCTCTGAGCGCACAATTTCTGCAACTTCCTGTCGTTGAAGAGAATCTGGCCCGAACGTTTGCAGCCAGAGCTGGACGATTGGATGAGCCTTCGCTCGACGACCACATCATCGCAAGCGTAACCTTCGCGGCGACAAAGCTATGCGTCGGCCTTTGGGTTGGCGAACCTGATCTGCCCGTGGAAGAGATTGTCGAAGACTTATTCGTTAGGCTTTCTGCGATTTGCAGAAGTTCCGATTAGTAGTTGCAAACCCGACAAAAAAAACTGGGCCTACCCTTTCGGGCGACCCAGCCAACTGAGGTAGAAACTATCAAGCAAGACGCGGAGGTTGAGTGCGGACCGTCCTTATGGGCGGTCCGCACTTTTCGTTTAGAAGAGGATCTTCAGGGCTAGCTGGATGCTGCGGTTGTCGCCTGAGGTGGCCGAGATTTTACCTACAGTGCTTGTCGTCGAGATGTTGGCTACAGGCGTAGAGAAGATTCCCGTGTTGATGATGTTGTAGGCTTCCGCGCGGAACTGAGCGGTGATGTGCTCAGTCGGGTGGAAGTTTTTGAGCGCGGAAAGATCAACCTGACGCGTGCCCGGTCCAATGATTGTGTTGCGACGGACGTTACCCTGAACGGTGCCGCCCGGATCGGTGAACGCCGTTGGATCGAACCACTGCAGAGGCGAACGTGAGTTGAGCTTTGCGCTTGCCAGAGTGCGGCCTGCAGCGAGGTTGACGCGGCCAGGGGTGAAGGTACCAAAGCTTGCGCCCGAACGTGACGGAGAGAACGGATATCCGGCGCGAAGCTGGACTGCAGGCTGAAAGGACCAGCCACCCAACAAGACCGTCGATACGGGACCCTGCAGCAAGGCCTTACCCTTGCCGAACGGAAGTTCATATCCACCGCTGATTGCTCCGCGGTTACGGTTGTCGAAGCGGGAGAGTGAGTGATCAAACGTGAAGTCCGTCTGATAGGCGGTATCGTTGGCTTCTACTTCGCCGGAGCCGTTGTCGAGGTTCTTCGACCACTGGTAGCTGCCGAGGAAATAGAGGCCGTTACGGTTGCGCTTTTCAAGCTTGACCGAGCCACCGTTGAAGTTGGCGGAGGCTGCGTTACGGCTAGTCAGAATTCCGTGCTGAAAAGCAGGGAACGGACGAACGCCAACGTTGGTCGTGTTGCTTCCACCGGCTGAGTTCAAGCCCGGCAGCAACAGGTCTTCGTTCTGGTCGTAACGCTTCCAGAGTTTGTGGGACTGGCTGCCGGTGTATGCGAGTTCAAGCATCAAGCCGTGGCCCAGATCCTGCTGCAGGCTGACGTTGTACTCGGTTGTGTAGGGCAGAACGTTGTGGGGATCGACCGAGAAGGGTGCGGGCAGACCGTACGTACCCAGACCGGGGTCGGGGAATGCGTTCTGAACGAAGATGTTGCTGGTGGACTGCTGGAAATAGAGCGGCGCAGCGTAGCGGGTGAACTGGAGTTCGTTGGTGTTGATGTTGTCGAAGTAGATGCCGAAGCCGGTACGGAAGACTGTTCCGGGACGAGCCTCGTAGGCAAGACCCATGCGGGGTCCGACGCGATTCCTGACCGGCTTAAGGATACCGGGCGAGTAGGTGGAGTCGGTTACGACATACGGAAGGAATGCAGCGGGAATGTTGGTTGGAACCTTGCTGTACTTGATCTTGCCTACAGTCGGATCCAGTGTGCCTTCCAATCCGTTCTGCTCTACGAAGGGGGAGTTGTACTCCCAACGGAAACCAGCGTTGAGGGTGACGTGGTGACCCATCTGCCATACGTCGCTGAGGAACGCACCGTAGGTGTTGTCACGGTAGTGGCCGCGTGTGGTGCCAAAGTTACCGTTGCAACCCGAGGTGCAGAAGCCGCGGTCGAAGTTCATGAAGCGGTTGTTGAGGACCGCAGTCGCAAATGAGTTGGTGGTGTACTTCTGGCTCAGAGGGCAGGTACCTGTGCTTGTCACATTGACTGGATCGCCAGGGAACAAGGGGGTGTAGCCGGCCGCATAGACGGGAGCGGCGCAGTCGCTGAAGGTGAAGGCACCGTTGGAGTTGTTATCCGCGATCAGGAAGACGCGGCGATTCTGGAACTGGAAACCCATCTTGACCGTGTGCTTGCCGCGGACGAGGCTGAGCGAATCGCCAAGGCTGATGATGTTCTCGTCGCCGCCCTGGTTGGTTACGCTGTCAGCACCAAGCGAAGTGTAGCCCTGGATAGTGAAGTTGGAGCGACCATACTGCGTGGCATCCGTAAGACCGGTGACGAACTTGATGCCTTCCTGCGACGCGAAGTTCGTGCCCGGCTTTACGCTAACTCCGTTTTCGAAGTTGTAGTAGAGGTTGTAGCCGATGCGCGCCTCGTTGACGATGGTCGGTGTGATGAGGAACGTGTGGCCGATGACGCCGTTGCGACCGTTGAGTGTGTTGTTAATTCCACCCTGAATATTGGGAAGGAACTGGTTTGAGGAGAAATTGACGTAACGCTCAAACAAGGTGTTGCGTGACGATAGGGTCTGGTCGGCGCGTCCCGTGAACTGATCGTAGTTGTCAACGGTGGTCGGAGTTACGGCGTAGTTGTTGCCACCTGGGAAGGTTGCGACAGAGGAAGTCACTGACGGGACGAAGGGCAGGATGACTTGACCCGCCTGGTAGGTGGGGGTGCCGAGCTGCGCTGCGGTGGGGTAGAAGCCAAAGAGCGGGGTGTCGCGGCTGGTGCGAAGACCCTCATAGCCACCGAAGAGGAAGAGCTTGTCCTTCTTGATGGGGAGACCAAGCGTTCCGCCGAACTGCTGACGGGTAAAACTCGGCTTTACAGGATTCGTAATAGAGGTTGCGAAGTAGTTGCGCGCATCGAAGACCGAGTTGCGGGCGTAGTCGTAAGCCGTGCCATGGATTTTATTGCTTCCGGATTTGGTGACCATGGAAACAACAGCCTGTCCCTGGCCGTACTCGGTCGAGAAGGAGTTGCGGAGGAGGTTGAACTCTTCGAGCGTGTCGATGTTTGGCAGAAACGACATGTTGTTGAAGCGGACCGAACGGACATAGGTTCCGTCGAGCACGTAGTTCGTCGAGCTGCCACGACCACCGTCTACCGTGATGAAGAGGCTGCGGGTTCCGAAACGACCTGGGCTGCCGGTCTGGCCGGTCTGAGCGGGCGAGACACCGGGGGCAAGGGTTGCAAGCTGAAGGACGTTACGACCATTGAGCGGGAGATCGTTGATCTGCTTTTGATCGATGACCTGTCCGATGGTTGCTTCCTGCGTCTGCAACTGTGCGGGGAGCGTACTCACTTCAACCGTCTGGCTGATGGCGCCGACGCTGAGCTGTACTGGAGCATTGGCCGTCTTGCCGATTTCGACGTCGATCGACTTGATCTCGCTGGCGTTGAAGCCCTGCTTCTCGATGCGGATGCGGTAGTTGGCGGGCGGGATGTTGGGAATCGACCAGTCACCGGCATCGTTGGTGGTGGCGGTACGTTCGGAGCCTGTGCCGTTATTGACGAGGTGGATAGTGGCTCCGGGGACAGAAGCTCCGGTGGGGTCAGTGACTTTGCCGACTGCGTCGGAACTGGAGCTTGCCTGACCGAAAGCAGATGGCGCGGCAAGGCTAAAAGCCAGGATGGGCGCTCCGGTGATGGCGATTGCGATCGACAGTCGGCGCATTGTTTTGCGGACCGAGAAGTCGTTTCGGAAGAAATTGATGCTCATAGGTAAAGCCTCCAAGAGTTTCTGAGCCGGGCGAGGGCTCGGGTTTTGCCTGTTTCGTGGGACCTGTTTATTGAGACTTGAGGAGTATGAAACTGAATCGTCTCATTTTGAATCGTCTCATTTTGAGGTCCGGGGGATAGTACCCATACCGTCTAAAGACTGTCAAGATTCATTTTTGAGACGGGTTTCAGTCCCATTACTACATTCCATAAACTGGATATATGGGCGTAACTTGCTATTTATTGTGGCTAAAATTGGGATTACGGAGAGCGTTTCCGACGCACACAGCGAGTGCGCCGGAAACGCAAAGGCGGATGAAGGTCAGGGGATCGTGACGACCGCAACTTCAAACGGCTCAAGCGCAATACTGCTGCCGGTGAGTAGCTTTGTCCCGGGCTTGGCATCCCCTGTAGATGGGGAGACGTAGGTGATCGAAGTGGCAGTAGTTCCCGCGGGCAGGGTGATCTCAACAGCTTTATCGCGCTTGTTGATGACTAAGAGCTTCTTCCCCTGGGAGGTGATGTAGGCCTGGACGGCTAGATCCTTACTGCGTTCGTTGGTGTCGATCAGCCGGTCGCCAGGGCCGAAGTTGTCCTTGAGGAGCTTGAGAACCCAGTAGCGGGCGTTTGGCTCTGCGGTGTTGTAGTTCATCATGCTGACGCTGGGGTATTGGGTCGGATAGCCCACGAGTTGCGACTCCCCGACGACATCGATGCCGAGTTTTTCGCACTGGATGTAGAGGTAGGCGTACATCGCACCGGCAAGATTCCAATAGCCTTCTGGCTCCGGCTTGGCCTTGTAGCCGGGGATGCGATTGCTCTTGCCATCCTCGGGCAAGATGATGCCTAACTCATTCAAATCGGTCTTGGTGTTCGGGGAAAGGCGGTGCTTCATCTGCTCGATATAGCGGGTAATGCCGAGGAAACCGTCCGCCTGGTCGAAGAAGGTGTACTGCATGGACGACATAGGCTCGCCGTCGGGGGGCGACGCGTAGAAGTGGTATGAAAGGAAGTCGATTGGGATGCCCGGGGCGTGATTTTTGGGATTCAGGAAGTACTCGTACATCTCGCTGTGACCAAGGGGATGGGCCGAGCCGAGCGCCATGAATTTGATGGCGGGGTCGATCTTTCTCATAGCGATTACGACGGCGTCGTAGAACTTGGTGTACTCCTGGGGCGACCATTTGTGTTCGATGTCAGGCTCGTTGAGGACCTCCCAGTAGGCGAACTTGTAGTGATGGCCGGATTCGTGGCGTGTGCCGTTCTCATCGGTGAAGCCACCTTTTTCGTACCAGCTCAGGAGGCGTGCGTAGTAGTCGGCGGCCTGTTTGTAGGTTGGATCCTTGATTTCAGTACCCTGGGTGTAGTCCCAGAAAACCTGATTGGGGTCGTCGGGGTAGGTGACGGGTATGTCGGTCTTCCACATCCAGGCGGGCATTGTGCTGAAGTTCATGATGACGGAGTGACCCTCCGTGGCCTTCATGAAATCTTCAAGGGTTGGGTCGATGTACTGGAAGTCCCATGAGGTCTTGTCTTTGGCGGGTGCCTCCAGCTCTGCGACAGCCTGTCTGGGATAGGGGAGCCAGGGGACGTAGCGGACATAATCCGCATGGAGCGATTTGAGGGCGGCGAAGGTGCCGTCGTGCATCATGGAGCCGCGCAGAACCTGGGGGTTGACCACGACCTGGAGTGTCGGTGTGGCTTTCGATATCGTTACCACTTTGGTCCAGTCAATGGTCAGATCCGGGGTGGAGGGAGCTTGCGCGAACAGCGTTGCCGGAGTGAGGGCGCAGCCGGCTAGGACGGTGAGGCAGAGGGAGTGCCAGTTCTTCATGAGGTCTCCTGAGATGTTGGGCGAGCAGATTGCCTTTATAGTCTCCGCTTCCGAAAATACGCAAGTTGGTTTGATCGCACAGCGTTGCCAATGCGCGGAGGTGTTGTAGTATCGCAAGTCGATGTACGATTGTTCTCTATGCCGCCTACACAGAAAGAACTGGCCAAACTGGCTGGCGTATCTTCTGGAACAGTCTCGAATGTAATCAGTGGTGTCACTGAGGTGAGTGAGCGTTCGCGCAAGAAGGTTCTGGACGCAATCAAGGCCCTCAACTACCAGCCAAATCTGATTGCGCGGAGCCTGCGGACAAACCGTACGCACACGCTTGGGATGGTGATTCCGGACATTACGATTCCCTTCTTCGCACGCGTCATTCGCGGAGCGGAATCGGCAGCGCGCGAATCGGGCTATTACCTTAGCGTGCTGGACTCCGAGAGCAACCATACGCGCGAAACCGCGATTCTCGAGATTCTGCGGTCGCAGCGCGTTGAGGGAGTTTTGTTGGTTACAGCCGGCGGACATAAGTGGTCGGAACAGGAGTCGACGACGCTGCTTTCGGGCGTTCCGATCGTCTGCCTGGACCGTCTGCCAACGGGATTGGAAGTGGACTCGGTTTGCGTCGACGACTTTAGCGCGGCAGAGATGGCAATCCTGCATTTGATCGAGCAAGGCCATAAAGACATCGCGATTATCACTGGACCTCTGACGCTGCAAAATGAGCAGGAGCGTCTGCGTGGCTATCACGCTGCGATGAAGCGGAGTGGACTGACTGTGACTCCCTCGATGGTGTGGAAGGGAAGCTTTGAGCAGGACGAGGTTGCAGAACTCTGCAAAGCCGGCCTGCAGAATGCGGCATCGCGACCGACGGCTCTGTTTGCTACGAATGGCGTTACTGGAATAGCCGCGCTGCGATCGATGTATGCCATGGGCATTACGACGCCTAAGGATATCGCTTGCGTGACCTTTGACGAGTTGACCATGGAAGACTTCTTTCGGCCTGGTATTACCAGCGTAGTGCAGCCGGCGTACGACATCGGGCATCGGGCGGTTGAGGTGCTTCTGCGGCGGATTGCAAATGGCGCAGGAAAGTCTCCTATTGAGAAGGTACGCCTGCCAGCGAAGCTGATTCTGCGCGAGTCTACGGAACAGGCACTGACGCTGAACGGGGCTGGTGGCGGTCGAACCGGCGGCAGTACGCGCGCGAAAAGACAGGGCTAGGCTCACTCGCACGTCTGGCTGGCGGAGCTTAATCCCGCCAAGTATTCCATCGTGACTACATTGACATCCATTCTGCGGGACGGATAGTATTCTCGCGATAATGAGACGTCTCATATTTCAAGACTCGGCTCAGTGATGTGTCGGTGGGGGGAGCTTGATTGTGATTGGTGTCAGGTCATTTTGATGAGGTTTTCCCTATGCAGCGGAATGGCAATTTGGATGTAAGGCGAAGAGTTCAGATTTTTATGGCGACTTGTTCACTCGGATGCGTGCTGGCTCCACTACACGGCGCGCAGGCACAGGGAACCGCTCAGGAATGGACGACGAGCAGCCTCACCCCGGCGCGCGATGCTTGGCAGCGCGGCGATTCGGGAATCTCTCCGCAGTCGGCGAAGAACCTTACCCTGCTTTGGAAGACCAAGGTCGAGAACAAGACCATGGGCATGCAGTCATTCCGTGAGCCGCTGATCATCAACGGCGTCAAGACGTCGAGCGGCGAGAAGACCGTCACGATTCTGGCCGGTGCGTCGAACGACGTGTTCGCTCTGGATGCGTCGAATGGCACGGTTTTGTGGAAGAAAACGCTGAAGTGGGAGTCGAGCAAGCCGCAGGAACCGGGCGAAGGCCGCGGATTTATCTGCACGAACGCCCAAAGCGCGACCCCGGTAGTGACTCCTGCCGGTGCTGCGACTCGCCTGCTGTACGTGCTTGCGAGCGACGGCTACATGCACACGATGGATCTAGCCACCGGGGACGAGACCGAGGCGGCCATTCAAGTTCTGCCACTGCCGTATGGCAAACCTTATGGCCTGAATATGGTCAACGACGTGATCTATACGGTCACCGGTCAGGGCTGCGGCGGAGTTCCTAATGCGCTTTACGCTGTCGATCTAAAGACCCGCAAGGTTGCGAATTCCAATCCTCCGCAGGCTGGCCTGTGGGGCGTTGCAGGACCCGCGTTGGGTTCGGATGGCACGGTGTATTTCTCGTCGGGTGACGGAGCTTACGACTCCTCGACGGGAGCGCTCTCGACCAGCGTTGAGGCTTTCACCTACAAGAGCGGCGCTGTGACGCTGAAGGATTACTACACTCCGTCCAACTATGAGTGGCTCACACGGCGCGACCTCGACATGAACGCCAGTCCGGTCGTCTTCCCGTACAAGGGCCAGGACGTGATCGTGGCCTCGGGCAAAGAGGGCCGCTTCTTCCTGATGGACAGCAAGAATATGGGCGGAGCGAACCACATGACGCCGCTATTCCGGAGCGCCGTCATCTCGAATGCCAACGTCAACTTCCAGACCGAAGGCACCTGGGGCAGCATGACCAGTTGGCTCGGCAAGGATGGCACGCGCTGGCTGCTGGCTCCGACCGGCGGCAAGGTAGCAGTTCCCTTCCCGACCACCAACGGGGAGACGCCGAACGGTGGCATTATCGCCCTGAAACTTGCAGAGAAGGCTGGCAAGCCTGAACTCGTTCCGGCCTGGACCTCACGAGACATGCTGACTGCGGAGCCTCCGGTTGTGATCAACGGAGTTGTGCTGACGCTGGCTGGCGGAGAGTACACACTGCAGGCCAACGATGTGCGGGGCGGACTGTTTAGCGCGGAAGAACGTATCAAGCGTTCGGTGCCCGCCAAGCTCTATGCCCTCGATGCCATCACGGGCAAGGAACTCTTCAACAGCGGAGATCAGATAGCTTCCTTCCTGCATCAAGCGGGGCTTTCTGTCGCGAATAACAAGGTGATCTTCGGTACGTTTGACGGAACCATTTATTGCTACGGCCTGAAGTAGAGGTGAGCCGTGACAGATCCAATTCGTAAGAGTAAGTCAGGTCTTGCAAGTCCAAATGAGGGCATTCCAGTGATGAAGAGATGGTTCGGTGGGGTCACAATGATGGTTTGTGTCGGGCTGCTTTGCCTGCCCCATGCGGCATTTGCACAGCAGCCTGCGAGAGGCGATTGGAGCATGGTCGGGAACAGCCCCGATCAGAGCGGCTGGCAAAAGGCGGAGAAGAAACTGACGCCGGAGAACGCAGCGTCAAAGTTTCAGTTTCTCTGGAAGATCAAGCTGGGAACGCCGGAGAAAGCTGCTCAGGCGTTTGGCGAACCTCTCCTCGTTGCGCGCACGATCAATGCCCAGGGGTTCAAGGACTTCGTCTACATCACATCTTCCGACACGGTGTATGCAGTGGACTCCGAGTTGGGGACGCTGCTATGGAAGAAAGAATATGCACTGCCGAAGACAGCCTGTGGGCCGGCTTCGGTCAGCTTGATTCTGGAGCCGCCTGCAGTGATCAACTTCAATGCGCGGCGAGCACCAGGGGCACCCCCGCTGCCGCAGCCACCACCGGTTCAGCCGTATGAACGTCGACTCGGCGTAGCTTCTGGTGGCGGAGGCTTCGGGCTGAAGACGCTCTATGCTCTGACCAGCGATGGCATCCTGCATGGGCAGGTGGTGACGACTGGGGTGGACTTCGCACCAGCGATTAATCTGCTCCCG
>JAYVZU010000549.1:0-3247 GCA_043783075.1 Rhodanobacteraceae bacterium | reverse complement strand
GCCAAAACATAGCTTTCGCGCGGGTGTGGGTTTAAAGTGTGCGAATCGGACGTTGATGGAATTGTTGGTGTAGGGATTAGTGCGGAGGGATCACTTTGAAAGTCCAGGTTGTTGTGTTTGCTTGCCTGCTTACAGGCTTTGTTTACAGTGTGCGGGAACCGCTGGTTCAGGCTTCATCACAGGTTGCGGGACAGCAGGCTGGCCAGCCTGCTCCTCCGGCCGGGCCTGGACCGGGCGGTGCGCAACGTTTGGCGGCTTATCCTGATCGCCCCAAGGCTCCGCAGGAAGTGCTGGACCGTGGGAAGGCTGTGTATGGCGTGAGTTGCTCGTTCTGCCACGGGTCGGACGCGGGTGGTGGTGAGAGTGGCCCGAACCTGCTACGCTCTGGCGTCGTGCTGGAAGACCAGAACGGCGAATTGGTTTCGCCGATCGTGCATGGCGCGCGAGCAAGCCTCGGGATGCCTCGCATCGACATCTCAGACGCGCAAATTGTCGATGTTGTGGCTTGGCTGCATAGCTTGAAGGTAGTAAGCCGCACCGGTCCGCCGGAGGTTCCGATCAACATCGTGACCGGCGATTCAAAGGTTGGCGAGGCTACATTCGGAAAGCTCTGCGGTTCGTGCCACTCGGTAACGGGCGATTTGAAGGGTTTCGCAGGAATGTACAAGGACCCGCGCGCGATGCAGCAAGCATGGATGCTGCCGGGCGGTCCTGGCGGCCGCTTCCCGGGTGAGGCCGCTGGCCCGTCCCTGCATGTCAAGCCTACGAGCGTCACAGTGACTTTGGCGGATGGAAAGAAGGCGGAAGGTAATCTTGAGCGGATCGACGACTTCTACGTCTCGTTGCGCGACAACACCGGCGGTCTTAAGTCATTCAGCCGCAATGGTGACATCCCGAAGGTCGAGATTCACGATACGCTCGCGCCCCATCGTCAGATGTTTATGAAGATTAGCGACAAGGAAATCCACGACATTACTGCATATCTGGTGACGACAAAATGAATGGGATGACACGATTTACAGCCGTTGCCCTACTGGGTCTGTCTGCACAACTTGCACTTTCGCAAAACCTCGATCCGGCGAAGATACTGGAGCCGCATCCTGACTCCTGGCCTACCTACTCCGGAGATTACTCGGGGCAGCGTTATAGCAAGCTCGATCAGATCAACCAAGGCAACATCAAGAGTCTCAGCCTCGCCTGGTCGACTAAGGTGACGGCCGGCACGCGCCCAGGTGGTGGCGGAGGAATTGGCCAGCCTAGTGGTCCGGCGGCGATCGTTGGTGGCGTTGGAACGTCGGAGTTTGGCGGTACGGCAAACGTTCGCGGCGCGCTGATACAAGTGGACGGCGTGATCTATGCGACGACCCCGGACAACGCTTGGGCACTCGATGCTCACGATGGCCACGAGATCTGGCACTTCTACTGGAAGACCAAGGGCGGCACGCACATTGGTAACCGCGGTGTGGGCATGTGGCACGACCGCGTGTACATGGAGACGCCAGACGACTACCTGATCTGCCTCGACGCCAAGACGGGCAAGGAGATCTGGCATAAGGAGATCGCAAACTTCAACCTGCAGTACTTCTCGACCATGTCTCCAATTGTGGTTGGAAATCACCTGTTGGTTGGAACGGGCGACGACCTTGACGAGCCGGGCTACCTGCAGTCGCTCGACCCGGAGACGGGCGAGATGCAGTGGCGTTACTACACCGTACCGATGAAGAAGGGAGACCCGGGTCTGGAGACGTGGGCGAACCTGGATGCGGCGTCGCATGGCGGCGGCAATGTCTGGGTGCCGGGATCGTATGATCCTGAGACGCATCTCTACATCTTCGGCAGCGCTAATCCGACGGCTGCGTACACCTCTGCAAAGCGCGGCCCGGGCGACAACCTGTACACCTGCGCGATGATTGCAGTGAACGTGGATACCGGCAAGATGGCCTGGTATTACCAGACCTCTCCGCACGACACGCATGATTTTGATTCGGCACAGACGCCGATTCTGGTCGATGCGATGTTCAACGGGAAGATGCGCAAGATGGCGATGACGATGGCCCGCAACGGCTACTTCTTCGTCGTCGACCGGCTTACCGGTGAGCACCTGGTGACGAGCAAGATTTCGGCGTCGGCGAACTGGGCCGCACCGGAGCTGAACAAGATCGGCCAACCGGTACGCGTTCCTGCAAAGGACTTCGACGTGGCTGGTGCGCTGGTGTCTCCAGCCAATCAGGGAACCGCAAACTGGATGCCTCCGGCTTTCGATCCGGAGACCGGGTTGTTCTATGTCCAGACCACAGACAGCTTTGCCATGTACTACCTCGCGACGCTGGATCCGCGTGGTGCGATGGGTCTGGGCGGCAAGGATGAGTTGAGCCTCGGAACGATGGGAACATACCTGACGGCTATCGACTACAAGACGGGCAAGATTGCGTGGAATCATCGCTATCCGGGTGTTGGAAATTCACGACTACCGGATGGGATTCTGGCTACTGCTGGCAAGCTGTTGTTTGCTGCGGATGCAGCGGGCAATCTGGTTGCGTATGACCCAGCGAATGGTAAGCCGCTTTGGCATTCGAGGATCGGCGCGAGCAATGCACCGGAGACCTACATGATCGACGGCCACCAGTATTTGCTAGTAGCGGGTGGAGATACAATCTACGCGTTCGTTATGAACTAACTGTTTGGGCACGAAAACTCCCTACCGGACTGAGCATCGTCCGGTAGGGTTTTTTGCTTAGAGGGATTTGAGGAATTTGAGCAGGTGTTCGAAGTAGATGGCCTGATCGTCCCACATGGCGAGGTGGCTGCCGTTGGGGCAGATGGCGGAGGTGGCGTTCGGCATCAACTCGGCCATCTTGCGGATGTCGGCGGGGTCCATGGTGTCGTACTCTGCGCCGAGGGTCAGGGTTTTGACAGTGATCTTGTGGAGGTCGTCCCAGCGCTCCCAATCCTTGAAGTAGCCGGTGACGACAAACTCGCTCTTACCCTGCATGGTGTTGTAGACCTCCAGGCTGGCGTCGCGGAAGGCGCGCGTGACGGACTCCGGCCAGGGCTTGCAGCGGCAGATGGCGATGGGGTAGAGGTCGTCCATCATGAGCGCGGTGTACTCGGGATTGTCGTAGTCCTGGGCTGATTCAAGCGCGGCGAGGCGGGCTTGCTTCTCGGGCGGAAGTTGAAGCGTGATCTCGTTGAGTCGGCGGAGGTATGCCTCGATGCCAGCGGTCATATTGGAGATGACGAGCCCGCG
>JAYVZU010000548.1:0-9821 GCA_043783075.1 Rhodanobacteraceae bacterium | reverse complement strand
CCTCCAGGTCGCCTCCGGCAGCGTCCGTTCCCGCCTCTACATCCCCACCAAAAAGCCCAATGCCCCCACGCTCATCGTCCTCCACGGCGTCCACCACCTCGGCATCGACGAGCCCCGCCTGATGGCCTTCGCCGGGGCCATGGCAAGCTGCGGCATCCGCGTCCTCACACCCGAGTTGCCCGACATCATGGACTACCACGTCGGCGCGGCGTCCATCAAAACCATCGGCGAATCCGCCCAGTGGTTCGCCCAGCGCACCGGTGGCCCGGTCGGCGTCATGGGCCTCAGCTTCTCCGGCGGACTGGCCCTCATCGCGGCCTCCGACCCGCAGTACCAATCGGCCTTCAAATTCGTCTTCGCCGTAGGCTCGCAGGATTCCATGGCCCGCGTAGTCCAGTACTACCGCACCGGTGCCGACGTCCGCCCAACCGGCCCCGAAGAGCTACTCCCCGCCCACGAGTACGGCCCGTTGGTCATCGAGTACGAGTACGTCCAGGACTTCGTCCCCCCGCAGGATGTCGACGTCATTCGCCCCATCCTCCGCGCCCACCTCTACGAGGACAAGGCCGCCGAAGCCCTCGCCGAAGCCTAACTATCCGCCGCCCAGAAGGCCGAAGCGAAGGAACTCATGGACGGCTACTCCCCCCGAACCCGCGCCCTCATCGTCGCCGCCAGCCAGAAGCACACCGCCGACATGGACGAGCTCTCCCCCGGCCCGCTCCTCCCCCGCATGACGATCCCCGTCTACCTCCTGCACGGCGAGGCCGACACCATCATCCCCTCCGCCGAAACCCTCTGGATGGCCACCGAACTCCCCCACGAAACCCTGCAAGCCGTCCTCGTAAGCCGCGTCATCAGCCATATCGACATGGACAACGGCAGCCCCGGCCTCGCCGAACAATGGCGCCTAATCCACTTCTTCGCCCTCATCATGCACGCCGTAAACACCCCCAGCGGCCGCAAGCCCTGGCTGTGAACCGCCACAAGTCTGGGTGCCCCATGTCTCGCTTCTGAGACATGGGTTTGCTTAGACATCTGAGCCACGCCAGCCTGCACCAAACCAAAAACGCTATCCAGATTGATCGACAGCGTAGACCGCCACTGCGCGTCCGGCATGGTGGCAATAGGCTGATCGTGCGACGGCCACACGCCGTGGTTCACGATCAGGCAGTCCAGCCGCCCAAACGCAGCGACCGCAGCGGCAACCAATGCGCGCCCGTCCGCTGGGGTACTCAGAGGTTGCTGGACAGCACGGCAAAAATCCGGCCCACCAAGCTCCGCAGCCAGCGATTCCGCCGTCTCCCGAGCCTTCTCGTAGCTGAAAACGACCTTCGCGCCTGCCTGCCGAAACATCCGCACCGTAGCCGCGCCAATGCCGCGCGAACCACCCGTTACCAGCGCGACCTTACCTTCCAACGAGAGAACCACACCGCTCATCCGCGAAAATCTCCTGCTCGCATCCTACCGCGAAGCGAAGTGTGGGCGTTGTACCAATTGGAATCATCGGGGACGTCAGTTTGACTGATTCGCTCCTTAGGTCAATGTCGAGGTTTCACTATGAAGATTGCCGTTCTTGTCGTCCGCATCCTACTAGGCCTCGCGTTCTTTGCCGGCGGCTTGAACCACATCATCAATGCCCACACCATGCCGATGCCCGGCGACGCCGGAATCTACATCAACCTTCTGATCACGACCAAGTACATGACAATCGTCGGCCTTTTGGAGCTAATCGGCGGGCTTCTGGTTATGGTCGGCCGCTTCGTGCCACTCGGACTTACAATCCTCGCTCCCATCATCGTCAATATCGTACTTTTCAATGTCTGCATCGCCCATCAAGGCGTGTGGTTCGGTCTGCTTTGCGTCGTCCTGGAAGCCTTTCTCATCTGGGCCTACCGAAGCAGCTTCCGTGGGTTATTCGATGCCGCGCCAGAGATCAACTAGAACAACAGCTTGAACGGGGACTAACGGGCTAAGAGCGGGATGACAACGGGATAGTTGCTTCGTTTCTCATATCCCGCCTTGATCCCGCACCTATCCCCGTTCAAGCCTTCTTCTCTTTTTTCGCGGCCAACGCCTTTCGGCGCGCCGCCACAATCTTCTTCTGTTCAGCTTTCGTCATCGCCAGAATGGACTTCGTTTTGGGTGCCAGCTTGGCGTAGGTCATCTCATGCGCAAGCGTAAGCTGCTCCCGCCACTCGCGGTCGCGAAAAACGTCCCAGCGCTCCGCAGACACCCAAAAAACTCTGGCAAGATAAGCTGCCGGTCGAATCCCTTCGAGTTCCAGCAGATCGTTGAATCTTTCTTCGCCAGCCGGGTAGCTGATCGGCATCCCTCCACCCGTTTCGGGATTCAGCATGATGAACATCTTGCCGCCGATCGCTTTATCGCCCACCCAGAAGATGATTCCGCCCCACTGCTGCGTCTCCACCACATGGGGCAGGCTGAGAAGAAAATCGCGGGCTCGCTCGGCGTTCATGCGCTCCAGTCTAGCGCAGCTTCAGCCGGATCGCCCCTTTTGCGGTCGAGGGATCAACAATCTTTCCACCCTGCGTGATCACGATTCGGCCCTGCGCCACCAGACGGCGGGCAGCCGCGCGCGCGGGCTCCATCAGGCTCTCCCAGTCCCGCCGAGTATCTTTGCCACCGACCAGTTTTGCCGCTTCGCTGGGACAGATCGTCTTGTCGCGACCGCGTTCCGCAAGCAGTTCCAGAATCGCAGCTTCCAAAGCCGCATCGGCCTCGCCCGGCTTGTTACCTCGGCAGGCGTCGGAGCAGTACTTCACGACATCCCAATCCTTCTCCCACTTCTTACGCCACTCGAAGGCACGGCCACACGTCTTGCAGATCTTGTCCTTGTGCGGGGTCTCGCGTTCGCGTTTGGGTTTGCGGTCAGGCATGGCTAAGTCCCTGCAAATGGTGTAAGTTGAAGCGACGAAAATCCACTTCGAGGAAATTTAATGAAATTGCGCTACGCAACAGTTGCCTTAGTCGGAACAGCCCTTGTGCTGAGCACGGGTTGCACACCCAAAGATACAAAAGCCGCGGACGAGCAGGCAATCCGCGATACCGACGCGAAGTGGTCGCAATCGTCAGTGGCCAGGGACCTGGACGGCGTGGCCGCCGTGTACAGCGATGACGCAAAGCTGCTGCCGTCCGATATGGCTATGATCAGCGGCAAGCCCGCCATCAAGGCAATGTGGGCCGACATGCTGAAAACCTCCGAGAAGATCGCCTGGAAGGCCGTCACGGTTGAAGCATCCGGCGACCTCGGATACGTCGTCGGCACCTACGAGCTGGATAGCAAGGACGCACAGGGCAAGCCCGTCGTCGAGATCGGAAAGATGAGCGAAATCTTCAAGCGCCAGCCCGACGGGAGTTGGAAGGCCATCGTAGACATGTTCAGCCCCGACGGTCCGCCACCTGCCCCCGCTCCGGCACCAGCCAAGAGTTAGGCGCGACGTTAATCGTTCACGAACAACAGCAGGATGAAATCGGGGCGCGGCACGCAAACTCTTTATACTTAAAGGGTTATGTCATCGTTTGCTTCCGTAGAAGACCAACTGGCGCTGCTGACCAAGGGCGCCGCCGAGATCATCCCGCTTGAAGACCTGAAGGTGCGCCTCGAAGAGTCGCGCAAAATGGGCCGTCCGCTGCGCATCAAAGCCGGCTTCGACCCTACTGCCCCCGACCTCCACCTCGGCCACACCGTTCTGCTGCGCAAGCTGCGCCACTTCCAGCAACTTGGGCACACCGTCATCTTCCTCATCGGCGATTCCACGGCCCTCATCGGTGACCCCACCGGAAAATCCGTCACGCGCAAGCAACTGACGCAGGAAGAGATCGACGCCAACGCCGAGACCTACAAGCGGCAGGTCTTCAAGATTCTCGACCAGGAGAAGACCGAGGTCCGCTACAACTCCGAGTGGCTCGCCAAGCTGGGCTTTGCCGACATGATTCGCCTCGCTGCCAAGGCTACCGTCTCGCAGATGCTCGAACGCGAAGACTTCCATGCGCGCTTCAACGCGGAGGAGCCAATCTCGCTCCACGAGCTGCTTTATCCGCTAGCGCAGGGCTACGATTCGGTCGCGCTGGAGTGCGACGTCGAGCTCGGCGGCACCGACCAGAAGTTCAACCTACTGATGGGTCGCAAATTACAGCGCGACGCCGGACAGCCGCCGCAGATCGTCCTGATGACGCCCATCATCGAAGGCTTGGACGGTGTACAGAAGATGTCGAAATCGCTCGGCAACGCAGTAGGCGTGCTGGATTCGCCGTTCGACATGTTCACCAAGCTGATGACCATCCCCGACGCGATGATCCCGCGCTACTACACGCTATTGACTGACGCATTACCCGATGCGATTGCAAAGATCAACACCGAAATTGCTTCAGGCTCCCTGCACCCGATGCGAGCCAAGCGCGATCTCGCCCGCACCATCACGGCCGATTTCCACTCGCTCGAAGTCGCAGAGCACGCGGAACAAAACTGGTCGAAGCAGTTCCAGCAAGGCGGCGTCTCGGACGATATCGACGAGATCACCATGAAATCTTCAGCGCTCACACAGGATGGAACTGCGGGACTTGTAATCCGTGTGCCGCGTCTGCTCGTCCAACTAGGTCTATGCGCTTCGAACTCCGAGGCCATGCGCAAGCTGCCCGAGAGTGCTGTCAAAATCGAGGGCGAAGTCCACAAAGACGCCACCTACACGCTACCGGGCCTGCCCGCCACTTTGACCGTCCGCCTGGGCAAAAAAGCGAAACGTGCCCTGATTACGTAGCGAATCTGCTACCCAAACTGATCCCGGAGCATCCAATCCAATCATGAGTCGAACTAAAACACGGAAGCTGCCGCAACTAAGATCGCTGCTCGCGCTTCCGATTCTGGCGCTCCTCCCCGCCTGTGCATTTGCCACCGTCGGCCAGCAAAAAGATGCCAAAGCCATCGTCACCTCGGCCTCAGCTACTGAGCTCGACGCCGACCACAACGACCACTCCGCCTACGAGTACCGCGACCACGACATTACGCCCGACCACGACACCCTCTTCCTCACCATCGAGACGCCGGTCGGCAATCTGCATCGCAAACTCGAAGACCACGGCAAGCCTCTGACCCCCGAAGATCGTCAGGCTGACGATGCCCGCAACATGAACCTGTTGAAGGATCTCGGCCTGCAGAAAAAGCTGCGCCGCGACACCAACCACGACGACGCCCAGGCCGAGGAGCTGCTGAAGCTTCTCCCCGACGCATTTTTGTGGACTATCACCAGTGAAGCGGGCGATCTACTCACCCTTGACTTCAAGCGCAATCCGAACTTCCAGCCCGCCAACATGGAGGCGCGTGTCTTCGCGTCGATGGAGGGCCAGATCGTAGTCGCCAAGGGTGACAACCGTATCCGCACCATCCGCGGCCGCATGATGGAAGATGTCAAAATCCTCGGCGGTATGCTCGGCGGCCTGCACAAAGGGGGCACCTTTCAGGTGGAGCGCCGCGAGGTTGCGCCGCACCACTGGCAGGTGACAGAGCTACACGTCCACATCTCCGGCAAGGTCTTCTTCGCGACCATCGGCTCGCAGGAAGATGAGTGGAAGACTGACTTCAAGACGTCTCACGCGCAGTCCCTGCAGGAAGCCTGGGAGATCGCAAAGAAGGTTCCATAGCCGCTTCCGCAGACGCGCATACAATCACGGTAGCGATGCCGAAGCCCAGCTCCCAGAACCCCCAATCCGACCGCGACCTGATCCGCATGATCGAGCGCAGCCCATCGCACCGGGCCGGCTATAAACAGCTCATCCGCGAACTTGGATTAGGCGGAGGACGCGAGCGCCGCCTGCTGCTTGAGCAACTCGCCCGCATCACTCTCCGCGGCGACCTCGTAAAACTTGACACCGGCTTCTGGGCCCTGCCCCACGCAACCCCAGAGAAAACAGTACGCATCCCGCCCGAACTCGTTTCAACCGAAGTTTCAGCTCAACGCATCACCCGCGACCGCCTGATCGCCGGCAAACTCGACCTGCATCGCGACGGCTTCGGCTTCGTTCGGCCCAACGGTTCAACCTCACGCGAAGACGATCTCTTCATCCCGCCCTTTGAGCTGAACGACGCCATGCAGGGCGACGAAGTTCTGGTCGACGAAGCACCTCCGGGTCGTGACGGAAGGCGTTCCGGCCGCATCCTGCGCATCCTCACGCGGCGCAATCCCACCGTCGTCGGCATCTTTCACTACGCGCGGCCGCAGGGTCTAAGGGGCCACGACTTCCAGCCTTACTCCACCGCAAAATACAACTATGTGACGCCGCTCGACGAGCGCATGACACAGCCCATTCTCATCCCCGATGGCCCCGACGGCAACGTCCTGCTGCCACCGCCGACGACTGAAAACCGCGTCCTCGGCGAAGAAGCGCACCGCACCACCCCCTCTTCCCTTCTCCCTCTTGCCTCTTCCCAGCCTTTAGAAGGCCTCGCCGTCAACATCGAGATCACCGACTTTCCGTCCATCTCCAAGCCCGCGCGAGGCCGCATCCTGGAGATCCTCGGCCATCCCGACGATTTCGGCGTCGACGTCGAAATCGTCATCCGCAAGCATCGTCTGCCCTATGCCTTTCCGGCAAACTTACTAGCCGAAGCCGCAGACTCCGCAGTCCGCACCGTCGACACACTCGACGATGAAGAACTCGCGCTCCGTCACGACTTCCGCGGCCTTCCCATCGTCACCATCGACGGCGAAACCGCGCGCGACTTCGACGACGCCATCCACGTCCAGAAGCTGCCCAATGGCAACTGGCAGTTGCAGGTCCACATCGCCGACGTCAGCGCCTACGTCCTCCCCGGCACCTCGCTCGACCTGGAAGCTCGCCTGCGCGGCACCAGCGTCTACTTCCCCGACCGAGCCGTTCCCATGCTGCCGCCGATCCTCAGCTCCGGCATGTGTTCGCTGCGCCCGAACGAAGATCGCCTCGTACTAAGCTGCATCGCAGAGATCGACAACGACGGCGAGGTGGCAGAGTTCCAGCTCTGCGAAGGCATCATCCGCAGCGCCGCCCGCATGACCTACACCCAGGTCCAGAAGATCATCGACGGTGACGCCGAAACCCGAACCGCGTTTATCCAACTCGTCCCCGCGTTCGAGCAGATGCACGAGCTCGCACTACTGCTAAACCAGAAGCGCCACCGTCGCGGCTCCATCGACTTCGACCTCCCCGAGCCCGTCATCCAGTTCGACCCACAGGGCAATATGGCTGCCATCACCCGTTCCGAACGCGGCTGGTCAAACCGCCTGATCGAAGAGTTCATGCTCACCGCCAACGAGTGCGTCGCACACTGGCTCGAATCGCAAACTTTGTTGTCATCCCGCAGAGGAGCGGAGGGATCTGCTTCTGTCCTTTCCGGCTCCATCTACCGCATCCACGAGTTGCCCGACCCCAAGCGCATCCTCGACTTCGAGGAAGTCGCCGGCACCTACGGCCAGACGCTCGGCTTCTCATCGCTGCCGGTGAAGAAGTTCACCATGAAGTCCGACCAGCGCAGCAGCCGCTCAAACGCCGACCGATTCGGCGGCAAGGCCCGCGCACCGCAACAGCACGAGGTCCCCGAATCCATCCCCGTAACGCCGCAGATGTACCAGCGCCTGACCGCCAAGATCGCCGGCACCCCGGAAGAACGCATCTTGTCGTTCCTTATGCTGCGGTCGCTCAAACAAGCCCGCTACAGCGAGAAAAACGAAGGCCACTTCGCCCTCGCCAGCCCCAGCTACACACACTTCACGTCGCCCATCCGCCGCTACCCAGATCTCATCGTCCACCGCCTGCTCCGCGCCGCATTACGCTCCGGAGCCGAAAACACCGGCGGCCCCATCCTCTCCACCGACCCACAGCCCTGGTCCTCCAAACCCCAAAAGCCGGGTGCCCCATCTCGTTCAGTGCCATCGAACGAGGTGGGATCCGACCCCTTCCAACTCCCCGTCGAAGAGCTCCACGCCATCGCCCACGAATCCTCCCAGGCCGAGCGCCGCGCAGACGAGGCCGAACGCGAACTCATGGAGTGGAAGAAGATCAAATTCATGCAAGACCGCGTCGGCGAAGACTTCCACGCCACCATCCTCTCCTGCACCAAGTACGGCTTCTTCGTCGAGCTCGACGAGCTCTTCATCGAAGGCATGGTCCCCCTCCAAACCCTCTCCGATTCTTTGCCATTCGGCAGTCAGGAGCGGTTCGTCTTCCGCGACACCGACCGCGCCATTGTCGGCACGTTCTCAGGCCGTGTCTTCAAGCTCGGCCAGCGAGTGCACGTCCTGCTGGACCGCATCGACCGGCCCGCCCGCCGCCTGCAATTCGCCCTCGTCCCCTCCGCCGAGCCGCAAGGCGAAGCCCCCCGCAGCCTCCGCAAACCCAAAGCCGCCAAACCGGAACACCTAAGCCCAACCCGCAGCAGCAAATCCGGCAAGTCCAATTTCAAAGCCCGCGTCCGCGACAAAAAGTCCAAAGGCAAGCGCCGCTAGCTTTACCTTGCGATCTTTGCGCCTTCCTTTGCGTTCTGCTTTATCCTCCTCCTAGATCGCTACGGACGCGACCATTTACAATCAAATCTTAGGAGATCCACCGACAATGCCACACATGGTTTTCTGCGCAAAATACAAGGCCGAAATGGAAGGCCTCGACGAACCGCCGTTTGACTCTGACTTCGGCCAGAAGATCTACAAGATGGTCAGCAAGAAGGCGTGGGGCGAGTGGGTCGAGCGCCAGAAGATGTTGCTCAACGAATACCGCCTGCAGCCGTGGACCCGCGAGGCTCAGGAATTCCTGGTCGAGCAGATGAACGGCTTCTTTTTCGGCGAGGGAGAAGGCGGAGCGCTGCCGAAAGAGTTCGTAGCCCCCTCCCACTGATGTACACTGGAGGCTACCCTGTCGCCACGCACCCGCGTGGCTGACGCAACAAAGTCGGGACGTGGCTCAGCCTGGTAGAGCGCACCCTTGGGGTGGGTGAGGTCGCTAGTTCGAATCTAGTCGTCCCGACCAATTACTTTCAACAACTTAGATCATATGGAAAAGTCTCGACGGTCCATCCGTGGGACCACAAAGGGCCAATAGGCGTTTGAGGTTGCGACAGCCTTCGGTAAGCCCGTTCCCTCTGCCTCCGATTAGCTCTTGGCTGTGGCCGGTGAGCGGTCATCGCGCCGCCAAGTAGGCAGCCACGCCACTTGGCCTGTGCAGGTTTGGCTTTCATGTTTGACCGACGCCACTATACAGGCGCAGGCGTTGAGGTCTCACTAGCATGAGTGCCGGTGATCCGGCCTACCCGCGGGAATACGGCCGGCGGCTCAGGAAATGCATCAAGGAACTTATCGCGAATCTTGGCGACTCCCCCTCGCTGTATTGTGCCGCTCTCGCGCCTGTTATCGCCGCCGGTATACGAAAGGAAATTGAAACTGCTGTTCACAAAGACCTGGTCATCCTGGATCAAGACCTTCTCATGCGTGCTCAGATGGGCAAGGTGCAGTTGGCCTCCCGTCTGGCGCTTCCTGAGCTCCGCGATTGCATCTTCGTCGCTGTTGTCCGGGTGGTGAACATTCTTTGGCATTCCGTACCCTATCCAGATGCAGCAGCCTCTCCGCAGAGCTTCGTCGATTGCCGGCAATAGGGCCTTCAGAACTTTTCGCCGTATCCACGGACAAATCATGATCAGCACTTCAGAAGCTTCGTTAATCGCATCCCGCAGCACTGCGGGATGTTGGTCCGCCTCGATGTGTTCGATTCGTGGCATCGACTCCAAATCAAATTGGAGACCGGCGACCTTCGATTCCATTGCGATCATGGTCCTTCGCAGC
>JAYVZU010000547.1:0-3281 GCA_043783075.1 Rhodanobacteraceae bacterium | reverse complement strand
GAGCCATGAACGCCGAAAGAATCTTCGAACTCGCAAATAATGCCTATTCTCTGTATGTTTCGCAGGATTCGACCGAAAAGGCCAAATTGCTCAGAATGCTATTTTCGAACTGCTCCGTAAGCGACGTAAGTGTAACGCCTACATACAGAAAGCCCTTTGATGTGATCTTCAAAAGAGCCAAATTAGAAGAATGGTCGGGGCGAGAGGATTCGAACCTCCGACCCCCTGGTCCCGAACCAGATTCAGCGCTTTGTTGGAATCTGTTGCAATCGAGTGACCGCAACTGGTTTAGATTCAATGCGTTGCAGCGACCTTGTTGGACGCGGAAGTTTTGTCGCGTTCTTGGAGGCTCTGACCGCTACGATTTCGACTACATTTGTCTGGTCGGCAGGGGACAGTGCCCAACTCTCCGCTGGCCGATCAAAGTGTTAACTCGAGCTGGATTCCAATCTTGATCGTCTTCCAATGCACCACCTCACTCTCGCAGTACGAGGGGCGATCGCAACAGACTCTGACCCTCTGTCCGTTTGGGTTCTTTCCCCCGCCAATGCTTTGATCCCGAAGTGTATCTGCGCCACGTCCTGATCCACATAGCCGAACATCCCATCTCACGCATCGAGGAACTCCTGCCGTGGCACCTCGCCCCAAGCCTGCAACCCCTAAGCCAACTCGCGGCATAAAGACCACCTCTTCTGACGCCGACTTCCTGCCCCACCTCGCCGAACTCATCGACTGCGGAGAGATCACCCTCGGTACGCTTGATCCCGTCGGCGGCGTCGCAACGGCGGTCGACGGCTCCAACTGCCTCGCCATGCTCGTCCGCCGCGACGACGAGACCCTCATGCAGCTGCTCCAGCGACTCGACCTCGCCGTGGCGCTCGCATTTACGGAAGACATCTTCACCGACGAAATCAACGCGCCGGTGAAAACCTCTCGGCCGAAGAAATAGCTTCACTACTCATACAGGTTGTGTCCACAACCAAAATCGTGGACACAACCACACATACGGAACCATCAGCAATACGGCCAGGAAGCCACGCTTACGATTGTGTCAGCGGAAATGGGCATTTTGGCCTGCGAGCATCATGGCGAGAATGTTTACGTCAACAACATACTTGACCGATTATCCTTAGACTCATGATTGAAACGCTGGCTGTATCTGGCTACCGCTCGCTTCGGAATCTCGTGCTTCCACTTGGCCAACTCAGCCTGGTGACCGGGTCTAACGGCAGTGGAAAGTCTAGCTTATATCGATCTCTGCGCTTACTGGCCGACGCTGCGTCGAACTCCGTCGTCTCTTCATTGGCACGTGAAGGAGGTTTGCCGTCTACTTTATGGGCCGGCCCTGAGACGATTGCACGTGCTGTTCGCCAAGGGGATTATCGTGTGGAACCCACCGCTCCACGCAAAACTGTCAGTCTTAAGCTCGGTTTTGCCGGAGACACCTACGGATACGCCATTGATTTCGGGTATCCACCCCCACCACCACCCGAGACAGCCTTCGATCTGGACCCTTGCATCAAGCGTGAGTGCATATGGCATGGAGGCATCTACCGGGAGGCAGCCGTTCTTGTGGATCGACATAATGGCCTCGTTTGCCTTCCCGCCCATCGGAACGAAGACCCGATCATCCTGACGAAAAACCTCGGTGCCGGAGATGGCATGTTGGCTAGCGTTGCAGACCCCCAGCGTGCACCAGAGACTCTTTTACTCAGGGAGTCGATCCGGGCCTGGAGATTCTATGACGGCTTCCGAACTGACTTCGCGTCGCCGATACGAATACCCCAGATCGGCACATTCACGCCGGTCCTAAACAACGACGGCACAGACCTACCGGCAGCTCTACAGACCATTTTGGAGATTGGGGATAGTGAGGCACTTGAACGAACGGTAGACGATGCCTTCCCCGGCAATCGAATCATAATAAAAGTAGAGGGCGGTCGATTCGATGTTTGTTTACAGCAGCACGGTTTGTTGCGTCCTCTATCGGCAGCTGAGCTATCCGACGGTACTTTGAGATTTTTGCTGTGGACGGCGGCACTGTTGACTCCTCGGCCACCCGAACTAATGGTCCTAAACGAACCCGAAACCAGCCTTCATCCTAGTCTTCTTCCCGCCCTAGCGAGGTTGATCGCTTCAGGCTCGGAAAGGAGTCAAATCCTGGTAGTCTCGCATTCTCAACCTTTAATTGAGGCTCTCCAGCCGCTTCAGAATTGCAGACGGTTGCATTTGGAAAAATCCTTTGGTGAAACCCTGCTCACTGGGACGAACCTATTCACCGTGCCTCGGTGGGAGTGGCCCGCGCGATAAGGAAGCATGATGCTTTTGCCTCGCAATAACCAGGAGAAGCACCTTATTCCAAATCCCTTTACATGTCCATGTTCCATTGAGGAGGCGCAAGGTCCGGATGATCGCAATAGATTGAGTCGAGTAGCTCACCATAGATACACATAAATATCGTGGCTACTGCAGTGGCGTAGGCTGTTGCCTCCTGTTCGCTGGATCGCTGTCTTACAATGGCGGCAGATTGATCCAGCGAAAGCATGACACTCTGAAGAGTCGATGCTAGCTCACTGGCAAGTTCCCTGTTTGCGATCATCAGTAATTATAGCACCCCTGTGCATTCATTTTCGCTCGAACACACGCCCTCGTCAAGACAGGAGCTTCATGATTGCCTTGACCCACATTCTGACCTCCACATGATGCGATAGCTTCCTGTCTCACCAGAGAGCATCGATCTCCTTGCTCGTTTCGGATCGCCTTCACAGTAGCTTTTGTAAAGGCGTCGAGTGCAACATACGACAACGTGAGTATCAATTTGGCGTATGTGTATTCCCGCTTAATATCGCCTTCAGCATGGCCGATTGTGCAATACAAAGTACACATGCCGGGGCCGAACGATGACCCACAGGCCCCGAACTCGCATCCAGCGCCGGACAGCCCGAGCAAATCGCCTATTCCGTTGTTTGGTTTGGCTGTGTACGAGCCGTGTTCATCCCAGACATGTGCGCCTGGGCGGGGAACGTGACTGGCCGTGAACTTCGGATGGTAGAACAAATGCAACAGATCCTCAATTCCTGTGTATAGACAAGCTCCTAAGCCTACCCACGCGAGCGGATTGCCAGTCGCAAAGGTTATCGAGAGGACACCATCAGCAGTGCTAGCCCCGAATCCGCAACCCAGTGGCGCAAGTCCGCTCGGATCAGTGAAGTTGAACGGCATGTTGTTGACGTAGCTGTAGCGGTTGAGAGATTGCGGGTTGCTGGCGTCGATGCTGCCGT
>JAYVZU010000546.1:0-3284 GCA_043783075.1 Rhodanobacteraceae bacterium | reverse complement strand
GGATGGCGAGTGGATTGAGTTGTTCCGGCCGCAGATGGTCAAGGCGGACGGTGCGCTGAATGATATCAGCTTCTTCCAGCCGGGTATCTTCCACTCGGAACACCTGGTCAATATGAGCCAGCATAACTACAAGCTGGAACCGAATGTGCGGTTCTCTCCGGACAAGTCGCTGGTGATCTTTACGAGCAATATGTTTGGGCCAGGATTTGTCTTCGCGGTTGAGACGGCAAAGGCGGTGAACCCGAATCCTGCTGAGGTTCTTTCGACTCCGGAGCTGGCGTCGAAGTTCAATCCGGGTAAACCGGCTTCGACGCCTCCGAATAAATAAGAGCAAGGTTTGAACGGATAGGAACGGAAATGGGGATGAGGGCGGATTGATCTGCTCTTATCCCTTTTTCCGTTCCTGCAACGAATTTCGCAAAGTTATAACTTCGCCCGAAAGACAACTACGGAGATTCGGGCTTTGCCAGAATGACAGTGGTGGCTGGTTTGACGTTATCGGAAGGGGTAATTTGATCTATCCGTACATTTTTTGTCTTTAAGATGGTGTGGGTCGTCATCTTGTGTGATCTGCGAGAAAATAGAGGCTATGTCGCTGCCTGAATACCGAATGCCCGCCGAGTGGGAATCGCACGCTGCTACCTGGATCGCATGGCCCCACAACCCCGAAGACTGGCCGGGGAAGTTCCAGCCAATTCCGTGGGTGTACGCGGAGATTGTGCGGCATCTGTCGCGGGTGGAAGATGTCCACATTCTGGTGAACAACGAGGCCGCAGAGCGCAGGGCTTGCACGATGCTGAAGCGGAATGGCGCGAATATCGCAAAGTGCCATTTCCATTGCTGGCCTACGGATCGGGTGTGGCTGCGGGACTCTGGACCGATTTTTGTGAAGCGGCCTTCGGGCGAGCTGAATATTACGAACTGGCACTTCAATGGCTGGGCCAAGTATGACAACTGGCGTCGCGACGACCAGATTCCGCAGCACGTGGCGAAGCTGTATGGCATGCGCGCGATCAAGCCTGAAGTGGAAGAGCGGCGGCTGGTGCTTGAGGGCGGCAGTATCGACGTGAACGGCGCAGGAGTATTGATTACAACGGAAGAATGTCTGCTGAGCGAAGTCCAGCAGCGCAATCCGGGCGTCTCTCGCGAACAGTTGGAGCAGGCTTTCAAGGAGCATCTTGGGATTGAGCAAGTGATCTGGCTGCATCGCGGATGTGCAGGCGACGATACGCACGGACACGTCGATGACATTACGCGGTTTGTGGGGCCAAACAAGATTCTGACTGCCGTGGAACGCAATATGCGCGACGAGAATCATCTGCCGTTGGCAGAGAACCTTGCTCGGCTTCATGCGGCGCGGAATCTGGCTGGCGAGCCGTACGAGATTGTTACGCTGCCAATGCCCTCCCCTGTGTACTTTGAGGGGCAGCGACTGCCGGCGAGCTATGCAAATTTCTACATCGCGAACGGGCTGGTGATTGTGCCGACGTTCAATGATCCGAACGACCGCCATGCGCTGAACATCATCGCAAACTGCTTTCCGGAGCGTGAGGTGGTGGGGATTCATGCGGTGGATCTGGTGTGGGGGTTAGGGACGCTGCACTGCCTGAGCCAGCAGGAGCCGGCTTAGAGGGCTACCGGCTGCTCGATTCGGAGTCGGTTCGAGGAGCTTAGGCGGCGGCCCAGATCGATCGCTGGCTTCTCGATGACGTGGTGACCGAGAACCGACGCCGAACCAGTGATTGCGACGAACATTGCGAGCCCAAGCGGAATGCATTGCGTGTGCATCTTGAAGAAGACCAGATACAGGACCGGAACGTGCAGCAGGTACATGCCGTAGGAGTAGCGGGCGATTGATTCGGCGACGGTGTTGGCGATGACTGAAGTCGAGCTATGGAAGATCGGGATGGCGAGGCCGAGGATCAGGGCCAGAATCCAGACCAGCCAGTAGGGCGAGTCGAACCAAAGATTGACGATGCAGAACGCGATGATGACCGCAACGATGAAGATGGGCCACAGAACCGAGGGGATTTGCTGCTTGACGCGGTCGGTGAGCGTGTAGGAGAGGATTCCGCAGATGAAGCATGGGACATAGGCAGCCATGTTGAGGTGGCCTGTTGTTAGGGCCAGCGCGACTGCAACGGCGCTGAAGAAGGCGATCAGGCCCGAGGTGTACAGCACGGCTCGGCGCGCCTTGGTGATGAGGTAGAACGCGGGGAGCACCACATACATCTGGACCTCGTACGGAAGGCTCCACATAGGCGATAGGATGTCGGTGCCGGTGATGAGGTTCTGGACGAGCAGCAGGTTTGCAGCGATGCCGAGGCCAGTGATGGGGTCGGGCACGCCCCACGTGGTCGATGGGATATGGAACGCGAGAGCTACGAGAATTGTGAAGACGCTAAGCGGATAGATGCGGAAGAAGCGGCGGACATAGAAGCGCAGTGTGACGAGCTTCTCGGTCTGGTGTAGCTGCCGGAGCAACTCCATCAGGACGAGGCTGGTGAGGACAAAGAAGGCAGTGACGCCGACCTGCCGATTTCGGCGGTGAAATCGAGCACCGACAGATTGCTGTAGCCGGGATGGAATTGCAGGGTCGCGATTGCGTGATCGATGAGGACCGTGCAGACAGCGAAAGAGCGAAGAATGTCGAGGTTAGCGCGGTGCCTCATGGGTCGATGAATTCTTAAGGTACAGGAACTTCAAGCCACTAAGATCAGATAATGCAGAGTGATACGGATTATTTGTGTGCGGCAATACGAGAAGCTCGCGCTGCCGAGGCGGATGGCGAGGTGCCGGTGGGCGCGGTGATTGTTCGGGATGGCGAGATCATTGCAGTGGGGCGGAATGGGGTGATTACAGATCATGATCCGACAGCGCATGCGGAGATTGTTGCTCTACGGGCGGCGGGGCTTGCGCTGGGAAATTATCGGCTGGAAGGCTGCGATCTGTACTGCACGCTGGAGCCGTGCGCGATGTGTGCAGGAGCGATACTTCACGCGCGGATTCGGCGTCTGGTGTATGCGGCTTCAGACCCCAAAGCGGGCGCTTGCGGATCGGTGCTGGGCGTGATGAATCATCCGCAGTTGAACCATCGGGTGGAGGTGGTGTCCGGGCTGATGGCTGAGGAGTGCGGGGCGATGCTGACGAATTTCTTTCGGTCGCGGCGGCAGAATCAGGCGACTTGAAATTATGCGTACTAAGGGCGAAATACTGAGATCCTTCGCTGCGCTCAGAATGACCCCAGCGGTGGTTCGGGGCGTGAAAAGCGGAGTCTAGTGGCT
>JAYVZU010000545.1:0-3289 GCA_043783075.1 Rhodanobacteraceae bacterium | reverse complement strand
CTACTCTTCACTGAATCGACTCTTCTTCATCGCTTCCGTCCTCTCAAATAATTTACGAGAGAACTCCAGTTTCAAGTGGTCGAGTTTTCTGCGAGCAGATCAGTTACACAAAGAGGGAAGGGCACGGTTAGCTTTCGCTCACCGCGCCCTTCTGGTATCTTTACGTCCAGAATTATTTTGGCGTTACGCGGAACACGCCGCCCGGCTCTGCATCCTCGAGCATCCACAAGGCACCGTCGGGAGCTTGCTCAATATCACGAAGGCGGTGCCCGACATCCCAGCGTTCCGCAGGCTTGGCCGTCGAACCGGTGACGATAATGCGGTTGAGCGATGTGGTCCAAAGTCCGCTGACGAGAGCATTGCCCTTCCACTGCGGGAACATTGCCCCGCTGTAGAACATCAGGTTGCCCGCCGCGATCACCGGCGTCCAGTAGATGACGGGCTTCACCAGGTCCGACCGCGTGTCCGGGCTCGGGATCGGCACATTGTCTTTGTTCGCCGAGTAGGAGACCAGCGGCCAGCCGTAATTCTTGCCGGGCTCGATCAGGTTCAGTTCGTCGCCGCCGTTGGGGCCATGCTCCACTTCCCACAAATGTCCGTCGGGCGCGAAGGCCAACCCGTAGGGTGTGCGGTGGCCGCTGCTCCACGTCTCGGAGGGCGTCAGGTTCGGCCCGGGAAAGGTGTAGGTTCTCAGGACTGGCGCGGTCTTCGCCGCCTCGGTATTCATCGGCGGGTTAATGACGGGCACGGTGGGTGTGCCGATCCTGCCGGCCATCGGATTTCCTGCCGCTGGCTTGCCATCCAGCGTTAGTCGCAGAATCTTGCCGAGCGGCTGGTTCGGGTCCTGGGCTGGAGTCATCCGCTGCCGATCGCCAGAGGTCAGGTACAAGTATTTACCGTCCGGCGAAAAGGCGACCTGCGCGCCGAACTGTCCGCCGTTACCCCGCTCGCCGTCGCGCCAGATTACCTTTAGATCGTCGAGATCCGCCGTATCGGCTCCGAGCTTTAGCTCAGCTTTGGCAAGCGCCAGGCTCGAACCACCAGGCTCGCCCGGCTCCGAGTAGGTCAGATAGACACTGTGATCCTGGGCATAATGCGGCGAAAGATAGACGCCGAGCATGCCGCCCTGTTCCGTGTGCAGGACGGCTGGAACATTCGCCACCTTTGTCTTGGCACCCTCCTGCGTGACCAACCAGAGAGCGCCAACCTTCTCCGTAATCAGCATCCGGCCATCAGGCAGGAAAGCAATCCGCCACGGCAGGTCGAGGGTGGTTACCTGAGTCATGGTAAAAGGCAAGGTGGCTTCGGGCTTCTGCTCGCCCGCATTGATCTGCGCGTTTGCCTTGGTCGCTGCTAGGACGAGAAAAAGGCTCGCGATTGTTGAAGGCTTCATTTCGTATTCCCTCGGTATGGATAGGTTGGTCGAGATCCGAAACCAATAATTAATCGAGTTACTGGAAAATAACTCTAACTTGAGCTTATGTCGAAAGTGGCTGGAATCCACAACGTCTTTATACCATTTAACCTGCGCGTCTGGCTCCGGAGGGTTGACCCCCAAGCGCGGGAAGAGTGCGGGCACGGACTTCACAGGTTGAACAGTTCCCTCAGCTGTTTCGTCTGAATTCGGCTGACCGGGATCTCGGTCTTCTTCGGATCGTCCATCCGTAGCTGGTAGCCGGATTTGAACTACGGCACCACCTCGCGGATGTGTTGGATATTGACCACAAACGAGCGGTGCACCCGCCAGAACATTTCCGGTTCGAGTTCATCCATCAGCTCCTCGAGGGTCCGGCAATTCGATTGGCCCTCAACGGTTGACGTGTTGACGGAGATGGCGGCGTTCTTGATCGATGCGAAACAGATGCTTTGTAGTTGACGAGCAGGAGCCGATCCTGCGTCTTCACGACCACCTTGCCCGCCCCGTTCTTTGGCGCAGGAGAAGTCGCTTCCCGACGGTGTTGCGCGCATCGCCATCCGCGTCATCGAAAGTGCCGTCGCGAAACCGTCGCTGCCAAAGTGGAAGCTTGTCAAAGCAACAAAACCACACCGCAGGTTTGCGTCAGTTCAGAACCCATTCGCCTGAGGTAAGCAGATAGGTATGTGGGGTAGGGCTGTAGGAAATAAACTAGCCTGCTTTGATCTCTGCTGGGCGTGAGCTGACCGTGCCATGACACGCTCTCGAAACCACGCGGTTTGAAAGTCAGGAGCTCACGTGACATCGATCAAACCCGTCGCTAGCGAACGAAGGCTTCGCCAACCCTTGCGCCTGCATGACCGACTCGAGTTCGTGTACCTCCTTTACGCAGGATTGCTACATTGCGGTGGGCCACTCTTATCTTGTCGGCACTCGCCGGATATAAGTTGAAGTCAACCGCGGCAACAACTTGCCCGTGTTGGTTGTGGACTGGAACTGCGACTTCGACAATTCCTTCGAGCTGCTCCGAATGTGTCAGGGAATATCCTTCGGAGCGAACTTGTTGAAGCCTGCGCTTAGAGCTGAGGCCTCGGTAGTCGTTTTCTTCGTAAATGCCACGCGATTGCTGCTAGCCAGATAACGATCGAGCTCTGCTGCCGACAGACCTGCAAGTAGCACCTCCCGGAGAGACGTTGCATGGGCAGCCACGCGCCAATCGATCCTTGTCGCCACTTGAAAAATGCCTTTTGATGGCGCCCTCGCGACGAAAACGACTTCATCGCAATCAAGAACTGCGAAACTGGAAGATGCTTCTGTCAGCTCTGCGATGCAATTCCATGCTGGCTGAACGATGTCTTCGACACCTAACGAGTCAAGATAACTGAACCGTAGGTCGAGCAGAGTTGGCCGCATGTAAAACGGTTCAGCTTCAGAGCCCACGTAGCCCAAATCTTGTAACGTCAGCAAGAGCCGACGAGCGGCAGCGCGGCTGATCCCCATTTTGGCCGCAACGTCGACGGCACGTAAGGGAGGCGAATTGCAGCTGAAGGCCCGAATGACCAGCTAACCACGATCAAGAGACTCAGAGTGATAAGCATTCGCTTCTGGCTTTGCGGGCGCGATGGTGTCTTCGGCGAAATGCGAGAATTTCGTCATAAGCTTTTTTGGCATGAAGCCGAATGAGGTCGCAACTGTCGCGGCGCATGTAGCCCTCAATCGGGGCCGACTATGCTTGTATCCGCTTACAAAAACTCCTGCCCTCGGACTCAACGTGATTAGGTTGTTATCCGCCAGCCGACTTGCCTGGAAAAAACCGCACGTCGACCCACTTCCGCCACTCCCGACACGAGAAGCTCAACGGAGCGGTCTTCTCCT
>JAYVZU010000544.1:0-3290 GCA_043783075.1 Rhodanobacteraceae bacterium | reverse complement strand
CGCGAGCTCTACGTCATGAGCCGCCAGGTCGTCGCCCGCACCTACGGCGGCCGCAACACCCCCAACATCGCCGGATTCGGCGGCAAAGTCCTCACCCAACTCATCTCCCGTCAGTACTACCCCGCCGGCACCAGCGACTTTGGCACCCTCGCAGAGAAGTTTGGATTCTCCGTCATGCGCGACATCATCTTCAGCTCCATCCGCGAGTTCTACCCCGATATCGCCGCCCACTACATCCGCAAGCACCGCGAAAAAATCGCCCGCCAAAACCCCTAGACCCTCAGGGTGCCCCATGTTCGGCAGCCTCACGCCGACCATGGGGTTATTCCATCGGAGACCTCCATCGACGCCACAGCCTTCGCCAAACGCTTCCCCCGCGTCTACCACCTCACCTTCGCCACCAACCTCCCCAGCATCCAGCAGCACGGCCTGCTGAGCGCGGCGTCCCTCGCAGACCAATACGCTTTCACGCCCGAAGAGCGCGAAGCTTGCCTTGAAAAGCGCCGACTCTGCAACCAGGACCTCCACGGCATCACCCTCCGCGACCAGCACGCCGCCCCCGAATCGAAGATGAAGACCTGCCTCGTCAACGTCAGCATCCCCGACTGGCTCGCCCTGCTCAACTCCAAAATCTTCTTCTTCACCGAGCTGAAAAAGGCCCAGCGCATGGCCGAAACCTACGCCAACTACCAGAACATTCTGCTCGAAGTCGACACCAAAACCCTGCTCGAGCGTCACGCCGCCGTGTCGTTCGTCTGCCGCTTCAACTCCGGCGCCTTCCTCTTCAAACCCACCCCCCGCGGCCGCGCGTCCTTCATCCCCATGGCCGAGTTTGAACTAAGAAAAAAGAGCGCCCCCGCCGAACTCACCGTCAACGAACCCATCCCGGCAATCATGGACTTCGCCACCCTCATCTCGATCTAATTCATCGCTTTGAATTGAAGATCAGAACCTGATTGACGCCTTGCCTCCGGCAAAATGGCTCAGGGCCAAAGGTCCGTCCCATACCAGCCTGGGGCAACGCCCCAGGTAAACGGATTGCAAATAACCGAGGGCTGAAGGCACGATCTATCCTCGGTGCCCGCAATGAATCGGGATTTCAGCGGCCGCTGAAACAGATATGAAGTCGTTCTTCGGTGGAAGGGAGACTCTTCATCCCCTCCAATAAAACCAATGGAATCAGAGGGCTTTAGCCCCGGGCTCTCTTTGGTTACGCCGCGCGGTAAGTCTCCCAGAGCCGAGGAGCTGGGCTGGTGTAGAGCGCACAGTTGGGCCTTGAAACCCGCATAGACGTAGAAAGGAAGTTGCAAAAGCTGACTTTATGGGCGCCGCGGCAGAAGTGAGTTATGGTGCAACGCAGGCGCGTTTGTCAGGACTGGCACTTCGACAGGGGATCTCCAAGATCGGAAGAGGACGAAACCCGCTGGAGTTACGTACCATAGAGGATGATATTGAACCTATGCGGAGACGAACTTGAAGTTTAAAGATCGAACGATTAACGCATTGGCCGACATGATCTGCGGAAATATCGACCTCGGCAAAGAAGTTCTATTCCCTTATCGGAGCAGCTTCTACATCACACGGTTCTTTCAAGAATGCGATACCGACTATGTGCACGATGGGACAACGCGTAACTTCTGGGTGCGCAATACGTTGGCCAAAATTCTGGATGAGCCACAAACAAGCGGCAACGCGCTGCCCGACACTTTCGCCCGGGTAATTCGTACGCTCATGGATCAGGGCGACAAGCAGGACGCGGACCCCGGTCGCGAAAAAGCGATGGTACATCTGAACGTAGCCTTGGCTCGCGAAGGCTACGAAGCGTTTTATGCAGAAGACCAGCAATGCTACCTGAAGCACATTGCGACGAATACTATTGCGCAGCCGGTTCCAAATCCTCACAGACCTTTCTCGGCAACCGAGCTGAAACGACGCGGTGACTTAATTGCCTATTTAGATCGCTGTTCAGAAGACGAGTTGATTGGGGAAGTTCTCCTTCCGTTGTTGCGCCAGCTTGGCTTTCATCGCATCACGGCAGCCGGACATAAAGACAAGGCGCTCGAATACGGCAAAGACATATGGATGAAGTACACGCTGCCGACATTGCATTCATTGTATTTTGGCATACAAGCGAAGAAAGATAAGCTTGACGCGGCGGGCGATAGCAAAGGATCAAACAGAAACATCGCAGAGATTCACCAGCAAGCATTGATGATGCTCGGCCATGAGATTTTTGATCCCGAGACAAACAGCCGTGTTCTAGTCGATCACGCCTTCATCGTTGCCGGTGGTGAAATCACCAAATCTGCAAGGAACTGGCTCGGTGGGAAGCTAGATTCAACGAAGCGCAGCCAGATCATGTTCATGGATAGGGACGACATTTTGAACCTCTTCGTAGTAACCAATCTGCCCCTTCCAGAAGGTGCGCTCCCGGAGCCGATGAAGATCACCGACGATGACATCCCCTTTTAGGAAACACAATTCGGCAGCCTTATTGAATGTGCCCATATAACAATACCGAGAAGTCGGATTCCAGACAGTGACAAATCGCAATCGAAAGCATCATTCGCCGAATCGACTGCCCGACACTTCAAACAACCTCATCACCTGACCTCCTTCCCCCAAAAAGACAAATCGCCAATATGGCATACACTCATCGCAGAGGGCCTCCATGTCTGTCCAAATTCCTGCCGAAATTGAGAGCAAGGTTGATGCCTTCGCGATTCGGACCGGCGAATCGAAAGACAAGCTCGTTCGCGAAGCCATCTTGACCTACCTCGAAGACCGCGAAGACGCGATGATTGCTGCCGAACGCACTGAAACCGTAGGTCATCGGACCAGCCTCACCGAGATCGGCCGCAAAAATGGCTTGCCGCATTGAAGATGACAAACTGACAGTTCTGGTTCTTGAAATCGGTCATCGCAGCGATATCTACAACCGATAAGTCGTCGGAAAGAATTGGGTTTTACCTCCAAAACACCAGCAATCTTCATGTCAAGCAAAATAACTGCCATCCTTTAACCAAACCACTGATTACAAGCCACTTATACCAAAATAAAGATGGCACGTTCCCTATCCCCAACCTGCGATAATGGAAGTAGACCTAAGAACTCAAAGATTCGCGCTAATAAACGCTTCCAACTCAGAATTCCACACCAGAAGCGCCATACCAAGTCCGGACCTAAGTCCCTTATATCCGGACTTTACATACTCTAGGGGGAGGGGGGTACCCCTCGCACAGCATGTCCATCGCACAGAACCTCGAACGAATCCGAAACGAAGTCGCCGA
>JAYVZU010000543.1:0-3299 GCA_043783075.1 Rhodanobacteraceae bacterium | reverse complement strand
TATTCCCGTTTTTCGCCTAAACCGCTCATTCCATGATGGTTCCCGCACAGCAACCTAAAGTTGCTCTACAGCACCCATTCTGGGGTGACGTGTCACCCTACTTCCGATGCGTAGCAGCGTGCTCTTTCTCCAGATCGCCACGGCTCCTGACCGAGGGGGCAAGCTGCATTAGGAAGCCTTTTGCCCACGGAGACGAGGCTCGATTAAGACGTAAATTTGTCGGACGGCTGGGAAGGCGAAGGCTGCTCCGATCCAATACGATCTGTCTGCAATCAGCATTCCCGACGAGACGCCAAAACTCACCGCGAGCATTACATCGCCCCAGAAGCCAAGGGCTTTGTCTTTTCTTACCAGCGACAACACGAGCAAGAGGACAGCCACGATCCAGAGGAGTGACAGAAGGATTAGGGAGACACTCATTTTGACCTGCGGCGCAGACCGATGACGGCTGCTCCATTCACAAGGATCAAAGATACGAGAGAAATAATCACGCCCTGTTGACCATGAATCCACCCGAAGGCGAAGCTCACGGCCAAGGCGATCAGTGTTGTTGAATTGACTACTATCAGAAACGTTTTAGGTGACACGGTTACTCCTGTTTCTATTCTGGTTTGTGCTCTTCTTTGTGCTCTTCTTTGTGCTCATGGGCTTCTTTGACTGCCGTGACAGCTTCTTTGCCATCGTTAGCTGCAAGAGCCGTCTTGGTCGCACGGAGTCCCGTACTGCCTTCCGCAAGGTCTTTTATGTTCGCTCCAGTCACGACCGCTGCGCCGACTGCTGCTGCGGTGGCTCCCTTGTCGAGACTGCCCGTCGCGGCTGTTACCAACTGGCCAGCCGGATTTGAAACCGCGTCCAACGCTTTTGTGGCACCAGATACGTCCGTCTTAGTTGCCGCGCCCATGATGTCCGTGACACCCTTCACGGCTGACGCTACCCCTCCTTGAACGGCAAAGATTACTCCGACAGTAGCGGCCCCCCCGGTTCCAACTTCGGCTGTAGCAGCAACTCCGACAGCAACGACCCCTATTGCGACCTCTCCAACTCCCTTGACAGCCTGCATCGTTCGAGGATGATCACCCACCCACTTGACCGTACTGTCCCAGCAGCAGTGGCCGTCAGGATCGGCCGTTCCCAGCGGATTGTTGAGCACATACCCATAGAGATTTAGGCTCTGAGGATTGTCCAATTTTGCATACGGTACAGGCTCTTCTTTGGCGCTCCAGTCGGGGGACATCCATCGACCCATGTTGCTCGCGTAGTACCTGGCCTCGAAGTAGTCCAGCCCCGACTCTATGTCTCTTTCTTTGCCGGTGAAGTCGGACGCGGACAAAGACGCCACGGGTGTACAAACGGCAGAGAGTGTCGTACCGATAGTCTCGCCTGTCATAGACTCACCGCAGCTTTGACGAAGCGACGTGTCCTGGCTTGTGCAGCATCGTAGCGGGCGCGAAGGCGAAGACGGAACTGGAAATAAAGCACTCAGAAGATGCGACCGAGCGCGACGCGTTCCCAAACGCGACGAAGTCTGCGCCGGTCATTGTTCCATTCGGCTTAGACGCGATCAGTTTGCGCAGTTCGTCGGAACTTGGGAAGTATCCAACTTCGGTCTTCAAACCGGATGTCTCAGAAGCGACGAAGACCTGGGGGGCTTTGTGCGTCTGATATGGAGGCACCGTCTCCCGGATTGGGAACGTTACTGTGATCTGAGTTGAGTAGCTGTCCGATGGATGCAATAGCGTCAGTCTGGCTGACGCATCATCGTGGTCGAAGAAGAGATTACGGGATGGTTCGTAGAGGGCGAATCCTGCTACCAACACTCTCCCATTGTTTTCATCTGGATACCAATATGGGCCGCTGCTACCATCGGTCCTCTTAGGGTCTGTGACAACGTACACATCTTCACCTGAGACGTTGTGCACTACGATCTTGAACAGCTGACCTGCGGTTTCCCCCTCCACCCGCTTAAGACTCACTTCAAGGCCTGCATTCATGGGTTGGCACTTTCCCCCAGCGATGTGGGTTGATCGCGTTGTGGATGCGCTTTGGGGCGACATCCGCAATGCGCACACAATGAGCACGAGTAGAATTAGCTTTTTCATGGCTGGGGAGTCCACTGGTTTCTGTTCAGATAAGCGGCCCTGTCGTTAAGACCGAACTGGTGCCGAAGCTGATTTTCCGTGGCACCTCCTTGCGTAAAGCCTCTGAAGCCAACGGTCCTAAACTCCTCGGTCCGCCATCGCTCGGAAAAGTTTGCGCCCGCTTCTGAAAACGAATGCACTCCGTAGCCATAGTCGATTGTTCCGTCTGATATGTGAGTCGCATGGATGAGTTCATGCCCAAGCACAAGCTGACCCGGCTTGTTCACTGGACCTATTTCACTATCTGCACCGCCTAATCTCGTCTGGTTTGAACTGCCCGTAGGATCGTACTTTATGAAAACGTTAGAGGCATCTCCTTCAGTGCTTCCGTTGCGGCTGCCTGGATCGGTAGATATATGGACCACGGTCGATGTGTTCACGATATCTGACACCAGAGAGGTTCCCGCGCCATTCCCGTCTAAATGGTTCCAGATTCGTTGTAGCAACCCAGCCTTGATGACCGTACCGTCTGCCCCAACCTTTGTTCCTGGCGCAAGTTTAGCTAGATCAGCTCCACATTGAGCCGTGTCCCCTTCGCACTTGCCAACATGCCCATCTGCATCTGTCAGGCTCAGAGGATTATTGAGCACATAGCTGTACAGATTTAGGCTCTGAGGATCGTCCAATTTTGCGTATGGAACTGGCTCCGCTTTAACCGCCCAATCTGGGCTCATAAAGCGGCCCATATTTGATCCGTAGTACCTAGCCCCGAAGTAGTCGAGTCCTGATTCTGTGTCTCTTTCTTTGCCGGTGAATTTGTAGTTCTGGGGGGAGGTGTTGCTGAAGTTCTGCTCTTCGCCGCCATACGGATAGTAATCGAGGTCCTGTTCGGGCGGCATGGCGCCGGTGGCGTTGGTGACGGTGCCGTGCGTGCCCAGATGGTCGCTGAAGTAGTAGTGCACCGCACTCGTGCTCACGTCACGCCGCGCCACTCGCCGTCCGCCGAAGAAGATGTATTCCTTTTGCACGTTGCCGCCCAGGCTGGCCTCGGAGATCACGTTTCCCGCCATGTCGCGGAAGTACAGGGTGCCATTCAGCCCACTGGTGGGACAGGGAGCCGCGTGATTGCATTTGACTACCCGCTGGCCAACGCCGTCGTAAACATAGGTCCATCCCAGGGTCGCGGAAAGGCGGTTCTCGCCATCGTAAGCATAGGTGGTG
>JAYVZU010000542.1:0-9930 GCA_043783075.1 Rhodanobacteraceae bacterium | reverse complement strand
CCTGGAACTCGATACGATCCTCAAGACTCACTTGTTGATACGCTCTTCCCATGCAACATCTTCTCCAGAAAATGTTGCACATCTACTTGGAGCGCGGCAAGCCTAAAGCCCGAACTTCCTCCATTTGCCACCCTCTCCGGCAAATAAAAGTGAAGGTGATAACACCAACGCTGAACGCCATCGCCCAAATGTGGGAGGAAATCGGTCTACTCAACTGCTAATCTTGACCCTGCTGGTCGAGAACACAAGCAGCCAGGGGCCACCTTTGAACCTACGAGTCATCATTGCAGATAACTATGAAGTCTTCCGTGCCGGCATGGCCCGATCCCTGGCCGTAGAAGACGACTTCCAAATTGTCGGCCAGTGCGATGACCTTGAGCGCCTGTACAAATCCGTTGAAACGTCAACCGGCATCATCGTCCTATTCGCCGGTTCCCTCGCACCATCTCTTGCTGAGCTTGTCCGCGGCTCAAAGGGCAATAACATTCGATTTGTCGCAATCCTCAACTGTTTCGAAAGTCCTCAACCCTACCTGCAATACAACATCCACGGAATCTTATACCGCGATGTCGGTCGCCTCGAAGCCCTCAAATGCCTGCGAGCAGTCGGTCGCGGCCAAACCTATATTCAACAGGATGCGAACGGGAACCTCGAAAGCCTCGATTCTGACCTAATCGGCCAAAGAGCTCGGGACAGACTCTCCAGAAAAGAACTACAAGTTATCGGTTTGATTGTAAAAGGTTATAAAAACAAAGACATCGCCGAAACACTGAACAACTCTGAGCAAGTCATCAAAAACTATTTGAGATCTATCTTCGACAAAACAGGAGTCTCCGATCGGCTGGAGTTAGCGCTGTTCACACTCCATCACCGAATCCTCCTGGAAGCCACCACTGGATCAACAACCGAATATGCTGACTCACGCAGCTTTATAGCCGTTGCAGGCCGCAATGCCTCATCTTCAGTTCGAACCTAAGCCTCGCGCAATCGCAATTCCGGGTGGCCCCAAAAGAACGATAAAGATGCTTGGAAAGATGCAAAGCACCAGCGGGAAAATAATCTTCACCGTAGTCTTCGCCGCTAACTCCTCTGCCCGCTGACGCCGCTTCTGCCGAATCCCATCCGCAAATGCACTCAATGCGCGAGCGATCGGCGTTCCAAACCGCTCAGTCTGCATCAACATATTGACAAAGGCATCCATCTCCGGAAGCTCTGTCCGCGCAGCCATCGATTGCCACGCCTCAATCCGCAACTTGCCCGCACGTTGCTCACGATTAATCCGAAGAAATTCCTGATGAACCTCAGGGTGCCTCTTGCACAACTCCTGCGCCACCCGCAACATTGCCTGATCCATCCCAAGCCCGGCATCCACACAGATAACCAGCAAATCAATCGCATCCGGTATGCTGAGCCGAATCTTCTCACGTCGGCGTTTTACAAGCCTTTGCAGCACCATGTCCGGCAAAAGATACGCAATCCCGGTAAGTGACATCATCCAGAACGACCGCTTATAAGAAATACACGAAGCCAGACTCAGCGCGAGTATCGGTCCACCCACCCGGGCTGCCAGATAAAGATCACGATACGAGCTGCCAAATAGTCCCGCACTGTCAAGCCGAGCGGCCGTAGTCGGATCATCAAACATCGGAAGCTGCTCTCTCACCCACGAGAGCACACGCAACAATCTCTTGCGCATATCCTTGGATATCGGCGCACCAGCTTGCCCCTGTCCCTGGTGCCGCCCGTCGATAACCATCGTCATCCGACGCGAAGTGGCACGAGCGGTGCGGCTCAACATAAGGCACGCAACTACTCCCATTCCGCAGAAGCCCGTCGTCGTAATCAGCGCATAAAAGAGCAGATTCATTCCTGTATCCTCAAACCTTAATATCCACAATTCTGCTAATGATGAAGCCGCCAATCAGAATAAACACACCACCGGCCATCATCAGCTTCTGTCCGAGAGGATCAGCAAACAATACATGAGAATATCCCGGAGTAATAATATTAATCACGATCAATAAAACAATTGGTAGAGCGCTCAGGATCCACCCAGTCAAACGTCCTTGAGCAGTCTTCGTGGCTACCTCACCGTGAATCCTGATTCGGTCCCGAATGACCGCAGTAGTACGATCCAGAATGTCGGTAAGATCGCCGCCAGTCTCCTTCTGAACCAATATTGCTGTAATCAGAAACTGAAGGTCATCAGACGGAAGCCGCTCTCCCATAGAAAGAATTGCGTCGCGAAATGGGATGCCAAATTTCTGCTGTTGAAAGCAGATCTCAAATTCACCACACAAGGGCTGGGGCGACTGCTGGGCGACAACTTCAATCGAAGACGCCATCGAATGCCCTGCCCGGAGTGCGCGCGCCATCAAATCAATCGCATCGGGAAGAGCTTCATTGAACTTCCCAACGCGCCTAGACTTTTGGAACACCAGCACACCATAAGGGATCATCGCGGCCATCAGTGCGGGTAACACGGCTACCAACCACGACCCAACAACCAAGCGCGCCAACATTCCGCCCCCAACCGCCAGCGACCCACCAAGCAATAACACTTGACCCACCGACATGCCACTACCAGCATGGATAATATGCCGCTCCAGACTCTCGCCCAGATGATAATCCTTTACCCGTTCACTGATGCGGTCACTCAGTCCTGGCCGAACATTCTCCCGCATCGCCAGATGGTTGACTTCATTCTCGCCAACATTCCTCTGCATCGCAGCGAGTCGCGCGTCTACCGTCTTCTTCCCAGCGGGCTCTCTGCTGGCGAACATAACCACACCGACGCAACATACAAACATTAGTACAAACGATAAGACGATCATGGTCTAGACCTCCACCGTTTCGCTTAGCAGATTCATTGCGAACGGAATCCCTGCGGCCTTCAGCTTCTCAGCAAATTTCGGAACAATTCCAGTTGCAGAGAAACGCCCCTTTACCTTGCCACCAGGACCCAAACCCAGCTTCTCAAAAACAAATAGGTCCTGCATACTCACAACGTCTCCCGACGTTCCCGTAATCTCACTAATATGTGTAATCCGACGGCTTCCGTCACTCATGCGCGATGCCTGAACAATAAGATCCACAGCCGAAGCAATCTGGGCCCGAATCGCCTTTTCGGGGAGTGCCACACTCCCCATCAGCGCCATCGTCTCCATACGGGCAATTGCATCGCGCGGATTATTCGCGTGAACCGTGGTGATCGAGCCATCATGGCCCGTATTCATGGCCTGCAACATATCTAGTGCCTCTTCGCCACGAATTTCGCCCAGAATAATACGGTCGGGCCTCATTCGCAGAGCATTAATCACCAGCTCCCGCTGACGAATCGCCCCCTTACCTTCTACATTGGGTGGCCTGCACTCCAGGCGTGCAACATGTCGCTGCTTGATCTGTAGTTCTGCAGAGTCCTCGATAGTAACGATTCGCTCTGTATTCGAGATAAAACCTGATAGAACGTTTAGCAAAGTCGTCTTACCGGCACCCGTTCCACCAGAAACCACAATGTTCAATCTCGCCCGGACCGCACACTTCAAAATCTCCAACATCGCTGGTGTCAGAGCACGATGGCGCAAAAGGTCTTCCGCGCACAATGGGGTACTACCAAATCGGCGAATCGACATCAGGGGACCATCAACCGCAAGAGGCGGTATAACAATATTCACACGAGAACCGTCGAGAAGACGGGCATCCACCATTGGCGAAGACTCATCAATTCGACGCCCAACAGCCGACACAATCTTGTCGATAATGTGCATCAAATGAGCATTGTCACGGAAGACAATATTCGTCTCTTCAATGACGCCGCGCCGCTCAACAAATACAAGGTTGTGTGTATTCACAAGGATATCGCTCACTGTAGGATCATTCAGTAGCGGCTCAAGCGGCCCAAGCCCGAAAACCTCATCCATAACCTCCTTGGAGAGAAGGTCTCGATCCGATGCGCTCAGCGGTATATTCTGCTCGCCCATCAACTGAGCAATCGTTACCAGCAGCTTCATGCGCCCACTTGCATCATTCTGCATCGACGACAGCTGCTCCAGATCGACCCGCTTAATCAACTCATGATGAACAGTCGTCTTTAATTGATGCTTGGCCTCTGGACCCAGCGTGAGGCTGTTTCTAATCTCAGACGTCGTAAACGGACGTGGCGGACCTGTCATCAACATCGATACTTCATTCATCGAAACACCCTAAGTCATCCAATATTTCTGTTAAAAACCGAAAAGAAACCGACGCTTTGGTTCAACAATGGCCACACTTCCTTTGCCAGCCAGGTTAGAAGTCAATCGACTAGCCCATTGCCCAACTGCCTGCGAGAAGCCACCCCTGTTCTGCGGAGAAATTGGTTCCCCTGCATTGATTGCCCGCATTAGGTCCGCATAGTTATTCGGAACTGATACTGAGATCGGAAAACGTACCGCCGCCTCGATATCAGCTGCGCTTACAGCATCATCTGATGTAGAGCGGTTGACGATAACCCTCAATTTTGTCGTAAACCCCGAAACAGCGCTCAAGTGCTCAATACGCCGAACCAAATCACGCAACGACGCCACATCCGGTGTGCACACCATCGCAACCTCGTCACTAGCTTCCAGAATGGAAGCAAGCTGCGGAATGTATTGAAGTGAACTATCCAGGATAATAAAGTCGTAACGCGTCCTTAGATCATCCATCACTCGAGCGATTGCATCCGGCGATGCCTCTTGCAGTGGACCACAAGAATCCGGTGAAGGTATCACGTCAAGGCCGCTGGAGTGGCGAGTTACAAATCCATAAAGCAGATCCGCATCCAACCGGTCAGCATTCCGAAGCAATTCATCGAAATGGTACACACTCTCCTTGATCCCCAGATGCAATGCGACATGTCCCAGCTCATGCATATGATCAATCAGCAACACCTTCCGCTGGTGCTTCCGCGTCAGATGCATCGCCAGATGAACCGCCATCGTAGTTGTACCCACACCACCCTTCACGCCAAAGATCGAGATGATCTTTCCGTTCCCACGGGCACTGGGAGACTGTGTCATCACTCCCTTCTGGAAACGTCTGAGTGCAGCTTGAAGCAGCTCTTCGTCGACCGGTGGCGAGAGAAACTCATTGCATCCCGACCGTATTGCCTTCAGCAAAAACTCCGAGTCGGTCTTGGTCGAGACTGCAATCAGATTCAGCTTATTCGGGAACGTCTGGACCAGCCGCGCCATCGTTTCAAATGCAAGCGCCGGATCACTATCACAACCAATCAGCGCCACGCACCCTGCGGCTTCCTTAATTGCATCCGGAAACTGCGGCCGCTTCTCTGCAGTAATGTATTCCTGAAACTGACCAATAAATTCCGCTCCTGCAACCGAACAAATGGCATCCATCATGCCCACAATGAGCTCTGTCGGAACGCAGACGCTAAAGACCGACTGCACGACTTGCTCGACTTTTGCTGTATTCGTCTCCATGTGTATTCGCCCTAGCCGGCATGCGGCTAGTTGGGGGCTCCTGTCATAGGCGCTTTTTTAATTTGCTGGTCAAATTTCTGCGTGTCGAGGTTCGGGACAACCCAGTTAGGCTCCGCATGCGATGCTGGTTGAGTCAAGGGATCCACGACCGATACCGTAACCATAATGATCAGATCTGTAACCGTATGATTGTTGTTCTTCGAGCGGAACAGCTGCCCGAGGATTGGAATATTAGAGAAGCCAGGCATGGCCGACATATTCGCTGTCACTCGCCGATCGAGTAATCCCGTCAGCATGAAGCTCTGGCCATCCTTCAATTCCACCTCTGTATCAGCACGTCTTGTAGAGAGTGCAGGCACCGTAAAGCCGGCTATCGATACGGAATTTGAATAGTCCAACGTGCTTACCTCAGGACTGATCTTCAACCGGATCGATCCGTCAGCATTCACCGTCGGCGTAAAGTCCACCTTTACACCGTAGGGCTTGAACTGGATGGTGATCGCAGTAACACCGCCAGTACCTTGCGGCACAGGAAACGGAAATTCGCCGCCCGAAAGAAACCGCGCCGGCAGCCCACTCAACGTCGTCAGGGTCGGCTCTGCAAGCACCTGAAGAACCTGCTTCTGCTCTAGATCCTGTAATGTCAGTGCAGCATTTTGAGCAAAGCTGTAGAGAAATAGGTTGAGCGGATTAACCGATGCCACCGTTGCCGCAGCAGAGGCAGTCGCGGGGGTTGCCGCTACGGTAGATGGAAATTGTCCGGTTGAGAGACCGCCAACATTGTTCCCCAACGAGCGGAACAGATTCAGGCCGAACTGTTCCAGCTTGCTTCGATCTGCCTCTGCAATCCGCAACTTTAGTTGGACTTGCTTTCCATGAACCTGAACTACGCGCAGCGAATTTACAACGTCCTTCGTGTAGGCCGTGGCGAGTTTCAACGCGCCATCAGATACTTCTGCTGATCCGACAGTTCCCGACAGAAGAACTTTATCCTGTCGCCCCTGAACCTCGATCACATTATTGGGAAACGCAGAGTCAAGAGACTTGCGGAGGTCGCCTGGATCAATATCCACAGAAACTGTATATAGGCAGGACTGACCCTCAGTGTCCCACAATACGAGACTACTCACACCGGGCACCTTCCCGGAGATAACTAACTCTTCAGGGCCAGACGTATAAGTCTGCAAGACCACAGGATTTCCGACGTAAATCTTTCTCATCTGGCTTACTCCACGGAGTATCGTGGACTGACCGACGAAGATATGCAACGTGTCCTGCGCTCCGCTCGTCTCAATTGCCATATGAGTTCGAGCAGCCGCAGCCGACGGAGAGTCAACTGCCACTGCACGTGGATTCCGTGGCCCCTGTGCCATTCCTTCGAAAGCTAATGGCCCAAGAACAACGACAAAGCAAGCGAGGGGGCGGAATAGCCGCAAACAGGTCATTGGGCATTGACTCGAAACGTATCGGTCGTTTGCTTTTCACCAGCAATTGTTTCGACGACATATTGTGTTGGACGAAGCTGCACTGCAGGAAGTAAAATGACATTCCGTGTTGCCCTTCGAACTACTGTTTTCTTGGGACTCCCGACAAGCTGAGCCAGATCAATGGGGGACGATGTAGGAGTGTTCTTATCGGACCCACTCCGTAACACAAAGTGGATGCTCCCCTGCAAACTTGCAAGGACCGCACGCTCGGTCTCGTCGGGACTCAACAATAGAGTAACAACGGTTACCGAGGCCGGCTTTCCTTCTGGATCAGGCTCAATCTGATGTCCTGCCGCAAGGACCTGAACGTTTTGCAGGACCGTAAATGTTGTTGGCTCAGGAGACTTGTCTGTATGGACAGTTGCTAACACGTCGACATGGGAATCCGGCAGTAAGAAACCAGCAACGCCGACAACCTCGTCGGAGCGTAATGCAATTGCTCGCATACCATCTGGAATCTTTCCGGCCAGCCCTGGACCAGAGCCGACAGCAGTTAGAAACTGGTCGGTAATTGGCTGACCCTTGGCAATCGGGTACATTGCCACGCGCCCAACCACTGCCTCAACCTTCACAAACGCATCAGGAAGAGGCGTACCTGCGGGCCAAGCCACTAGTTCTAGATTCTCTGCTTTCAAGGCTTCTCCAGCCTTTAGAGCACGAGCTGGAGCGACATACTTTTGCTCGACTGGCTTCCCAGCAACACGAGAACTAATCGTGCGACTGAGAAACCACGTACAGGTTCCCGAAATAATTAGGCCAATCGTCATTGCGATGGCTAGGCGTCGGAAGTTCATTGAGCTACTCCCGCAATGGATCCGATGCAAAATGCAGTCGTGCACCCGAGCGCAATCGGAAGTGCAAAGGGAAGGCGTAATGCCTCAGGACTAGACCCATTTAATTCAGGATGCGCAACCAGACCATGTTCGGTGTGATGAGCTAGTAAGATAAAAACGTTTCTAATTGTCTTCCGAACCATGCCATGCTTGGCAGCCAGCGCCAGACTCAAGATCGAGCCAAGAAACACTGACGCAAGCAAGACGTCTTTGATTGAGCTGATCCCGACAATGCATCCAGTCGCCGCGATTAGCTTCACATCGGAAAGCCCCATCCCTCCCGCCAAATACAACACGAGAAATAGAAGTCCTGAAACTAGACCAGCGAGCACCGCCCCGGCTACCTGAACGAATCCACCCAGAATCAGATGCATCAGAAACCCAATAACAAATCCGCTGCCCGTTAGCCAATCTGGAATTTTCTTTGTGCGAAGATCCTGCACGGCGGCACCGATTGCGACTGCTGCCGCCGTACCTAGATAAGCCAGTTGTACAGTAATGGTCATATGCCACAACTCCGCCGTTCTGCGCTTCTGCAAATCCGGTCTGGCGATACAACCGGAAGGTGCAAGGCATTCCCTGCCCCTCCAGATACCGCACTGTAGGCGATTAGACGTTTGTCGTCAACGTGGTGCCGATCGAGGTGAAAGCAGTGCCAATTTTGGTGGAAAGGCCAGACATCGCAGTGACAGCACCAAGGCCGATCAGACCAGCAACCAAGGCGTACTCGATCAAGTCCTGACCCGATTCGTCCTGCAACAGACCATTGAGCAAGTTTTTTGTGGTTTTCATGTGTAGTTCTCCTTTGGGTTTCGCCTGCGCACTGACTAGTCAATTGTCGCTGTTCGCTTGCGTAGAATCAGCTTAGCGTGAGATCAGCCTGCCAACGCAACCTAGGCAATTTCTTAAACCCAATGGTAATCACCCGATCGGGGTAGCCTATACAACTCCTCTAGCCATAGTTGCGTAGCCGTCTCCACACGCCGCTGTTAGCCTTCATCGAGGAGCCTTCAGCAGTGGCTTTTAATTAAATAATCCCACTTTGGACATGGCTGTGGTCGCTGCAGGATTTAGAGCAAGTCGCACGACTCCGCTCCCAGATAGATTTACCTGATCGCAGATAATTTCACCCAAAATGAATGTGCCGCTGCTCGACCCACCACTCAAACTCAAGACATCTGCATATCCAGTCGAATGAAAATACAAGGCACCGGAAAATGACATCGCGCCCGATCCCCCGAAGATAGGCGCAGTTGTATTACCGTGGTCCTGGAACACCATTAAGCCCCTGCTCCCAGGATTCCCGCGCGAATCGGTCGTGTCGCCACCAGAATCCCAATAGGTGCCACTGCTTGAACATTGGCCGTACAGCACATTCCCATATAGCGTCGTGCTCATACCCAGTGCGCTTGGCGGTGCCGATCCATCGCAGGTTAATTCCGTTGCATTTACATTATCTACCCCGGAACTTTGGCAACCCGCGCAACCCGAAAAATTCAGAGAGCCTGTCAGAAAATAGAACATGACGCCATCTGTCTGCTGGTAGCCTGATGGCTTTGCCACTCTCATCGTGTTACTTCCGCTAGCGACAAGCGAGCCGTTCATGTAATAGATCCCCGGCTTGAAGATTGCTGTCATATAGTTATTCATTACGCTAGGCAGGTTAATTCCGTTTGGATAATAGCCTGGGCCAAACTCCTTGCATGCTTGCGCTGGATTTCCCGTCCCGCCGCTGTGGTCCGGACATCCATCGGTCTTGTACGAAACCCACGTGCCGCTTGTTGTCGTTGATGGAACCAGGTTCTTGATACTGGCCGGAGCCGGTACACTCCCAAAGGGGTCAGCAACGGGAAGTACATTGCTCCTCCAGAATCCGGTAGTACCGCCATTGAATCCGTTCGAGGATCCGTTAGTCGGCGCAGTAGTTGGTCCGCCAACAACTGCAGAATCTGACCCCGTTTGGTTCGGCCCACCTTTGCTTAGATCAATCACACCGGAGGCATGCCACAAGATACCGGTCGAACTCGTCGAATTGACTTGCAGACCCCTTCCGGGGCCGCCAACGATATACAGCGCGCCCCCGCCCGTATAAGTAAAGGCTCCCGAAATCGTTGGATTTAGCACCACCATTGGCGCTGCCGAGTTCACCAT
>JAYVZU010000541.1:0-3317 GCA_043783075.1 Rhodanobacteraceae bacterium | reverse complement strand
CTCGAATTGAGCAAATGCGCCCATCACGCTCAGAAGCAAGTTCGCCATCGGTGAATCCGCCCCGGTAAAGGCCAGATGCTCTTTGACGAACTCGACGTTGACGCCGCGCTTGGTCAACTCCGTTACGATCCGGCGAAGGTCATCCAGGTTGCGAGCGAGCCGATCCATACTGTGACACACCAGCGTATCGCCCTCACGGAGGAACGCCAGCGCCGCTTCGAGCTGTGGGCGCTTCGTATCCTTGCCGCTGGCATGGTCGGAGAACGTCCGGTCTAGCGTCATCCCGTCCAGTTGACGTGCATTGTTTTGATCCGCCGATGAAACCCGTGTGTAACCGATCCGCTGTGTCACCTTCAGCGATAAAAGGCGGTTGTTCTTCGGAGCTATCTGACGGTTACAAAGGTACTGAGTCGCCATCAACCAGTACAGAATTACAAGCTGGCCACAAAGCTAGTGAAGGGCAGTACATTCGGTTTTGCGGTGCGAAGCCCTTCCCTCTACCGATTTTAGGTTAGCCATTGCTCTCTGTGCCGGCGATGATTCGTTGCAGCGCGGCGATGTGATTCTGGAACGTCTTGCGGCCAGTGCCAGTAATGGAGGCCCAGGTGCGTAGACGTCCGTTGGCTGTGGCCTTGGTGAGTTTGAGAAACCCGGCGTCGGCAAGTGCCGATAGATGCTTGGACATGACCGAGTCACTGGTGCTCGTGAGTTCTTTGAGGCGAGAGAACTCTGCTTGCTGAGCCTGTACAAGCACGGCCATGACCTGCAGGCGTGGAGCAGCTTGCAGCAGAGGCTCAAACCCAACTATCGCAGGTGGATTATCCGGCATTGAGTTCACTTACGAAGACGCGCTGCCAGAGGGTGCTTCCTAGATAGCCGATGAGAAAGGCTACTGCTGCTAACCCCAGGATGATGACAGGTTGTCTCTGTGTGAGGGAGACGTAGTAGCTGCCAAGGTAAAGGCAGAGAATGAGCGCAAGCATCGGAAAGGTGATCCTACGTGTCTTCCCACGACGATAGCCGTTGATAAACACTCCGAGCCGGCGTTTATCCCACCGCACGATGAGAAAGATGCTTAGGAAGATGAGAGCAAGTCCTACGAAGCGCAGATGTAAAGGGAGGATCGGGACCGCCACGAGGGCTGCCACCGTAGCTGCAAAAGCCGCATGGCGTATCGGCGGACACAGCGGAAGGTTTGCGAGATTCTGTTCGACCTTATCTTTTGCGGCCAGTGCTAGAAGTGCTTCTTCCTTCGAGTAGGACATGTCAGCGCCTCGCTTTCCATTGTGGAAAGTATAGCATTAGCTTTCCATTTTGGAAAGTTTACCCTGGTGTTTCGATGCTCGACATGACGTGACACAGAAGTGCTTGATAGAAACGAAGGCCCGTCGCTCAAAGTATGACGGAACGGCCGAGTCACTCACTCATCATGCGACCGAGAGTTCGATAAACCGTCGGGCGCGAAACGGAGAACAACTCACCCAGGTCGCTGATCGAATATTTGCCAGTTCCATGCATGCGGCCGAGTTCCTTTTGCTGCTTGTCTGACAACTTTGGCTGTTTGCCTCGCAGTCTGCCTTTTGCGCGGGCGATCTTCATACCCTCGCGTGTGCGCAGGCGAATCAGGTCGGCTTCGAATTCGGCGAAGGTAGCCAGGTTATTGAAGAACATCTTACCCATGGGGTCGGCTGGGTCGTAGCGGCTTTGGCCGAGAGCGAGGGTGACGCCACGGCTTGCCAACTCATCGGCAATCGAGCGCGCATCGGGCACTGAGCGGGCAAGGCGGTCGAGCTTCGGCACGACCAGCGTGTCTCCCTTACGGACGGCGGCAAGCGCCTGATTCAGTCCTGGCCTAGCCCGGTTCGTTCCGGTCAACCCGTGATCGACGTAGATTCGGTCCGCAGCTACCCCTAAATCTGTGAGTGCTTCCCGCTGGGCGGTGAGGTCCTGCTTGTCCGTGGAGCATCGTGCGTATCCGATGAGAGTTTTTGGCATGATTTGTAACGTTTGTGGGGCCCCGTGTGAGAATAACACCGTACCAGGTATGTGAGACACGGATTGCCGGGTTTCTGGCTTTTCCATCGTCAGTCCAGAGCTGTCCGTTGAGGGATCGTCTTACGGACACGGTTTCGAGTGTAGGCCAAGGGTGTCGCGATGCGCTTGGAAGATAAATCGCCGGCGTTGGCAGAACTCACCGACGCCCAGCGTGAGCAAGCAATGACTCGCTTCTCCGTACTCCGCTCCCACGTAGAGCGGGGTGTTCCACTTCCGAGAGCGGCGCAAGCAGCAGGCGTTGTTTTGCGAACTGTAGAGCGATGGCTAGCCCAGTATCGCGCCGATGGTTTGACAGGGCTCGTGCGGCGGACCCGTGAGGACCGCGGACGCCGTAGGCTGCCCGTGGAAACGGTGGAGTTGATTGAAGGGCTGTTCCTCAAAAAGCCACGACCCTCTGCAGCAGCCGTCTATCGGCGTGTTCTTACACTTTGCAAAGAGCGGGAGTGGGCTTCGCCTTCGTACAGCACCGTCTACGCCATCATCTCCAGGCTTGATCCGGGGCTGATCACGCTTGCTCACGAAGGTCCTGCTCGGTTCCGCGACAAGTTTGAACTGGTACATCGCCATCGTGCCAGTCGTCCGAATGCAGTCTGGCAGGCCGATCACACGCAACTCGACCTGCTCCTTCGGGACGCGAGCGGCAAGCCGGTAAGACCTTGGCTGACCACGGTCATCGACGACCACTCTCGCGCTCTGGCCGGATATTCGGTCTTCGTAGATGCTCCATCAGCTTTTCAGACATCGCTTGCGCTCCGTCAGGCGATCTGGAGAAAAGCCGACCCGCTCTGGGCTGTGTGCGGTATTCCAGACGTGCTCTACGTCGATCACGGGAGCGACTTTACAAGCAAACACCTTGAGCAGTCGCTGTGGACCTGCATTTCGAATTGGTCTACTCGACCATCGCCCGTCCTCAAGGACGTGGAAAGATCGAGCGTCTCTTTGGAACTCTCAACACCGAACTGCTGCCAGAGCTACCCGGCTACCTCATGCACGGCAAGCCGGCAACTGAGCCGAGCCTGTCCCTTGCGGAACTGGATCGCACCCTCGGAACCTTCCTTATCGGTAATTACAATTCCCGAACGCATCGCGAGATCCGGCTTGCGCCGCAAGTCGCTTGGTCGGGTGACGGCTGGCTGCCCCGCATGCCGAACAGCCTGGAAGACCTAGGCAGTATCGACATATAGACTTTGCAGCGGCCGTTGGATTTGATGTTCTGTCTACATGACCGTTAGTCGCTATGAGTTGAGTGATGTGCAGTGGAG
>JAYVZU010000540.1:0-9981 GCA_043783075.1 Rhodanobacteraceae bacterium | reverse complement strand
GTTCCTGTGTGTAGTTGGCTACGTGTTTGCCGACGGGCAGTAGGAAGGGTTCGCCGAGGACGATTTTGGTGGTCGGCAGTGCGGCGATGGTTTCGGCGAGGAGCTTGTCGTATGCGGCTTCGTACTCTTCGGCGGTGATGGGGCTTCTGGAGCCTAGCTGGTCGTTGATGCCGACAAGGATGCTGAGGATGTTGGGCTTCAGGGAGAGCGTGTCTTCGTGCCAGCGGGCCGCGAGATCGACGACGCGTTCGCCGGAGATTCCGCGATTGAGGAAGCGGATGTTGCGGTCGGGGATGTCGGCCCCGATGTGCGCGGCGAGGATATAGGCGTAGTTCTGGCCCATGATGTGGTTCATATCGGTGCCGGCACGAGCGCGGCCTCCGTCGGTGATGGAGTCGCCCTGGAAGAGGACGAGGTCGCCCTCGTGGAGGTAGGGGTACTGGACGTGGGTGGGAGCACGGTTCATCCGCTGCTGCGCGATAAGGGCAGGGGCTAGCAGCAGGACCGAGGCGGCGAAGCGAAGGGCGAGTTTCATTAGGTTCGATTCTATGGAAATTTGTGGTGGTCCCACTCATCGCAAAGTGCGCGATGAATGGGGCACAGGGTTGTTAAAACTAAAGACAAATACTGAGATTCTGGCTTCACCAGAATGACGTACGCGGTAGGTAGACGCTGGCGAGTTAGGGGCGGGATTTGATGAAGTCGCCGATCTCGCTGAACTCGGCTTCGGTGAGGCGGAACTCCGTTGCGGGGAGGATACCTTCGACCTGCTGGGCGCTGCGTCCGCCTACGATTGCGGCGGTGATCGCTGGGTTGTGGAGCGTCCACGCGATGGCGACTACGCCGGCGGAGACGTCGTGCATGGCGCCGATCTCTTTAAGCAACTCGGCGAGATCGAGATTGCGGGAGAGCATCGGTTCCTGATATTGCTTGGCGCGCTTGCGGAAGTCGTTCTCCGGCATGTACATCACGCGCTCTTTGGTCATGGCTCCGGTGAGCAGGCCGCTGTGCATAGGCGCGTAGTTGATGACGCCAATGCCATGCTTCAGGCAGAACGGCAGCACCTCAGCTTCGGCGGTGCGGTTGATCATGGAATAGGGCGGCTGCATGGAGGTGATGGGCGCGATCTTCATGGCGCGTTCCATCTGGGCGACGGAGAAGTTGGAGCCGCCGATCCAGCGGACTTTCCCCTCTTTTTGAAGGTCGGCCATCACGGCCCAGCCCTCTTCGAGCTCTTCGTCGGGGACGGGCCAGTGCATCTGGTAGAGGTCCACGGTGTCGATACGCAGGCGGCTGAGGCTGGCTTCGAGTTCTTCGCGAATCTTCTTCATCGTCTGGACGATCTTGCGGTCTTCACCCCAGGTCATGGTGCATTTGGTGAAGATGTAAGGCTTGTGCAGGCATGTCTTCAGGGCGTGGCCGACGATCTCTTCCGAGTGGCCGAGGCCGTAGACGGCAGCGGTATCAATCCAGTTGATGCCCGCGTCGAGAGCGCGGTGTATGGCGTCGACAGAGTCGGTATCGTCCTGCGGTCCCCAACCGTACTGCCAGTCTCCTCCACCGATAGCCCATGCTCCAAAGCCGATCGCAGTAAGGTTCATGTCGGAGTTGCCAAGCTGCTTCGTCGAGCCTAATGGCTTCATGTATTTCTCCTGGTGTGCTATCTGACGCGATGGAAGTTGGAAGCGTAGCCCCGGTGCCAGTGCCGACTTTGCTGCAGTCGCCTGATCCCGCGGATGAAGCAGTGGCCTGATCCAACAGCTTTGGGCGGGGGATGCGAATGAAGCCGCACGTACAGTGTGCCAGATGCAGACTAAAATTGGAGTAATGGATTCGGCGCCACTCTTTCCAACACCTGTCGATACGCGACTTCCGCACATCCACGCGGTACTTCTGGCGCGGTACGGCAAGCCTGCGCCGCGTGAGCAGCGCGACCCCTTGTCGCAACTCATCTACTCGCTGCTGGCTTCGCGGACGAAGACGGAAGACTCCAACGACGTGATGCGCGGGCTGCAGAAGCGATATGCAACGTGGGAAGAGTTTCGCGACGCTCCGCTGGCGGAGGTGGAGCAGGCGATTACCGGGGTGACGTTTCCTGAGGTGAAGGCTCCGCGAATCAAGGCGGCGTTGCTCGGGATTACGGCGCGATATGGTTCGCTGACGCTGGATTTTCTGGCGAAGTACAGGACCGATAAGATTCGCGAGTGGCTGGAGGGTTTTGAAGGCGTGGGAGCGCAGGTGTCGTCGGCAGTGGTGAATTTTTCTACGCTGCGGCGCAAGGCTCTTTGCGTCGACGCAAATCATCTTCGCGTGACACAGCGGCTGGCTCTGACTCCCAGAGCCGATGCTGCGATGACGGAGACACGGTTGATGCGGCTGGTTCCGGAGGAGTGGGATGCAACGATGCTCGATGAGCACCACTCGCTGGTGAAGCTGCACGCGCAGACGCTGTGTACGTTTGCGGAACCGAAGTGTGGTGCCTGTCCGCTGCTTGGGGAGTGTCCGGCGGGGAAGCGGAACGTGGCGCCGGGCTAGACCTTTTGGATCGGGCCGGGGTATCTGGCGATCTTCACGTCCGAGGTTAGGAGTGTGATGTTTTCACTGGTAGCCTGAGCGATGAGGATGCGGTCGAACGGGTCTTGGTGGATGGGCGGAAGCCCGAGGGTTGCGATTCCGTGATCTCCGGTGAGTTGAATTTCGCGAAGACCGTTCGCGAGTAAACCTCGCCGGAGCGTGGGGGCGTCCACTGTAAATGAGCTTCGGCCAAGATTTTGTTTGATGGCGACTTCCCAGATGCTGATCGCGCTGAAGTAGAGATCGTTATCGGGATCGGCGATGGCCTCGGCGGCAACGACGGATAGACGCTCGGGTTGATTCGCCGTCCACACAAGAAGATGGGTGTCGAGGAGATACCTCACTCTTTGACCCCGAACATTTCGGCAATGTCATCTTCGGCCCAACGATCGAAGTCTTCCGGGATCGTCCATTTCTCGTGGGCGAGGAAACCGAGCTTCCTCGGTTCGCGCTTGGGCTCCTCGATCGGAACAGCTTTATAGATGGGCTTTCCGGATTTGGCGATAATAAACGGCTCACCTTTGGCGATGAGTTTGGAGAGGTGAGTCTTGGCCTCGTGGATGTTCACGGTTTGCATAGTGGACTTAGTCTACCAGACTTAGTTTGATTTTGTTGCGCTGCAACCCACTCGAATCGGCAAGACCAGCTAGACTTCTAATCACGATGAACATTGCTCAGCTTGAAGAGAACTTTGGAATTCCCGGTCACCTTTCTTTTGATTTGCATGACGGTTTAACGCGGGTGCAGGTGCAGGTTGCTGGTGCTTCGGCGACGATTTATCTGCATGGCGCGCATGTGACGCACTGGCAGCCAGCGGGGCAGGAACCGGTGATCTTTCTGTCGGAGAAGTCGGACTTTGCGGATGGCACGGCGATTCGCGGTGGGGTGCCGATCTGCTTTCCGTGGTTTGGGCCGCGGTCGGATGGGCAGGCGGGGCCGTCTCACGGGTTTGCGCGAATTCAGGAGTGGGAGATGGTCTTTGCGGCGCTCGTACCGGGCGCGAACGGCGACCAGATTTATATGACGTTTTCGCTGTTTCCCAATGATTTGAGCCGCAGCTTTGGCTTCGAGAATCTTCGCGCGGCGTATGAGGTGATCGTCGGGAAGACGCTGACGATGCGGCTGACAGCGGTGAACGCTGGCGCGGAGCCGGTGAAGATTGAAGAAGCACTGCATACCTACTTTGCGGTGAAGGATGTGCGAACGACGGCGATTACCGGGCTGGAGTCGGCACTGTTCCGGGACAAGACCGACGGAATGAAGGAGAAGACAACACCCGCCGGCCCGCTGGTTCTGATCGGCGAGACAGACCGTGTGTTTGCGGCGAACACGGCCACCGTTCAGATCCACGATGAGGGGAATAGCCGCGTGATTACGGTCGAGAAGACCAACTCGGCGACGACCGTGGTTTGGAATCCGTGGAGTGAACTTGCAGTGAAGCTGACCGATATGGCCGATGATGCGTGGCCGGGATTTGTCTGTGTCGAAGCGGCCAATACGGCGACAGATGCCATCACATTGATGCCGGGCGAGAGCCACCAGATGTCGTGTGTGGTGTCTGAGGCGGCGGCTTAGGAGAGTTGAGATCGTGCTGATACTTGCTTCTGCATCGCCCCGACGGCGTGAGTTGCTGACGCAGGCCGGGTTGGAATTCGAGGTGGAACCGGCGGATATCGACGAGACGCCGTTGCCGAATGAGGGCGCGGCGGCTTACGTCCAGCGGGTTGCGACGGAGAAGGCCCAGGCGGTCTGCGCGGCTTATCGGGCGCGGCATCCAGAGTCTGGTCCGGTTACGTTTCTGGCGGCCGATACGGCGGTGGTGTTGCCGGATTCGTCTGGTGACGCAGGGACGATTCTCGGCAAACCACTGAACCCCGCGGATGCGGAGCGGATGTTGGGATTGCTCTCTGGCCGGACGCACGCGGTGATGACTGGTATCGCGGCTGTTTCGTCGTCGCGGCCCGGACGGATGGTCGTGGATGTTGAGATCACGCAGGTGACTTTCAACGTTATGACGCCAGACGAGATTGAGGACTATGTCGCCACCGGAGAGCCTCTCGACAAGGCCGGTGCCTATGCGATTCAGGGCTTTGCCGCGCGCTGGATTCCTCGGATTGAGGGTGACTACTTCAATGTGGTGGGTCTTCCGATTGCGCGGGTGATCGCACTTTTAGCGGAAGCGGGTCAAGAACCGGTTGTAGAGATTGATCCTAAGTAGCTGTATCTAATCCGGTTGTAACAAAAATAGGGTGAACCAAGATAGTAAACACCCGGACCGAGCAAGTGTGTCTTCCGTGTGGGCGCGGTGTGTCTGGAATGCCACACTCCGAGTTTGCGACGGAGCGTGTAACCTAAGTTGCGGGCCGGAAAGGACGTTTGTGCAGGTATCGACCGGCGCTGCTCATTTAGAGCAGACGATTCAATCCGCGATCAGCTTCTCGGGTGTCGGCCTGCATAGCGGGGCGATGGTATCGATGCGGCTGGTTCCGGCTCCGGCTGGCTCGGGCATCGTGTTTCGGCGGACGGACCTGGACAACTTCGAGATTCCGGCGAACGGGCGGAACGTCGCCAAGGTGAGCTATGCGACGTCGCTGATGCGGCAGTCGGTGCTGATCCAGACGACGGAGCATCTGCTGTCGGCTCTGATTGGGTGCGGCGTGGACAACGTCATCGTCGAGGTGGATAACCTCGAAGTCCCAATTCTGGATGGAAGTGCGCTGCCGTATGTGCAGGCGTTTCAGGAGACGGGGCTGAAGCAGCAGAGGCGCAAGCGCGAGTATCTAAAAGTTTTGAAGGATGTCGAAGTTCGCGACGGGACTAAGTTTATCGGGGTGTACCCGGGAACGGGCTACACGATCGACTACATGATCGACTTCCCGACGCCGATCGGGCAGGAGACGTATCGCGGCGACCTGGCGACCGGAGACTACATGGCGCAGATCGCGCCGGCCCGGACCTTTGGCTACAAGGAAGACGAGCCAATGCTGCGGAATATGGGGCTGATTCGCGGCGCGTCGGATGAGTGCGCGATTATTCTGACTCGTCAGGGCGTGCTGAATGGGCCGCTGCGGTTTCCGGACGAGTTTGTGCGGCACAAGGTGCTGGACCTGATCGGCGACCTGGCGCTGGCTGGCCGCCGAATCCAAGGCCGAGTCGTAGCCGAGCGCGCAGGTCACGCGATGCATACAGCGCTGGTGCAGCGGCTTCTGCGGGATCGGTCGGCGTGGGAATTAGCATTCGGCTACGACGAGGTTGCCGAAAAAGAGACTGCGTCAATCCTCCAGATGATGCCGGCCATTGCCTGAGATGCATAGAGCCGCAATTGCCTTGGGGTCGAACCTTTCGTCGGGGCTCGGTGGGCCGCGCGAGCATCTGGACGCTGCGGTGCAATGGATCGCGGAGCTGGGGCGAGTGGTGGCGGTGTCCAGCTACCTTGAGACTTCGGCTGAAATCTATACAGACCAACCGGATTTTCTGAATGCGGCTCTGCTGCTCGAAACCGAACTGGGGCCGCTGGAGTTGATGCGTGGGCTGCTGGGGGTCGAAGGCGTAATGGGTCGGGTGCGGACCGGGATTCCACCCAAGGGGCCTCGGGTGATTGACCTGGATTTAATTTTGTTCGACGCGGTGGTGATGGATTCGGACGAGTTGAAGCTACCCCATCCGGGCGCGGCAGAGCGTAGGTTTGTGCTCCGGCCACTGGCGGAGATTGCGGCGGATTGGGTGGAGCCTGTATCTGGATTGACGGTTACGGAGATGTTGGCGCGGTTGGAGTAAAACAGTAGAAACAACGGCGAAATACTGAGATTCTTCGCAGTGCTCAGAATGACCTCGGTGGCCTGCGGTAACACTAATCTCCATCAAAACTTCAGGAGATGAATTGTGAGCCCATCGAAAGCTGTCGAGCCGAAGATTGATGCCCGGATCGATGCCTACATCGCGAAGTCGAAGCCATTTGCGCAGGCTATTCTTTGGCAAATCCGAGAGTCGATTCATAAGGGCTGTCCGGGTGTCGAGGAGACGATCAAGTGGAGCCACCCATTCTTTCTGCACAAAGGTGTCATTCTGGGCAATCTCGCCGCGTTCAAGGAGCACTGCAGCTTCGGGTTCTGGGGTAGGAGATGTCAGCTGTGCTGCGGGAGGCAAACCTGTTGCAGGAAGATGCGATGGGGTCGCTCGGTAAGCTGAGGAGTGTTGAGGACCTTCCGCCCAAGAAGAAGATGGTGGAGCTGGTCAAACAGGCCCTGGTGTTTATCGATAGCGGCCAGTACACCAGCTCGATGGCGGCGCGGGGCAAGGGAGAGAAGGCTCCGGTGGCGGCGATTGAGATGCCGGCGGAGTTTACCCAGGCGCTGAAAGCCAACAAGAAAGCTGCGGCTGTGTTCGCGGAGTTGAGCCCAAACTGCACGCGCGAGTATACGGATTGGATCGCCGAAGCCAAACGCCCGGAGACCCGCAACAAGCGCGTTGCGACGGCGATGGAGTGGATCAGCGAAGGCAAGCAGCGGAACTGGAAGTACCAGAACTGCTAGCGGATTGACATGGAAAAGATGTCCGGGCGGTTGTAGTGGCCGGCGACGTCGAGGTCGTACTTGCCGCGCTGGATGTCGTCAAGATCAATGTCGGCGGTCAGCAGACCTAGCCCAGTCAACGGCCCGGCGAGGATTTCGCCGAAGGGCGAGACGATGAGGCTGTGGCCGTCAATCTCTCCGCCTTGTTCGCGGAGGTCTGCGGGCCAGTCTGGTTTGGTTAGATACTGGCAGGGCGACAGGACGAAGCAGCGGCCTTCGCAGGCGATGTGTCGCATGCTGGATTGCCAGATCTCGCGCGAGTCTACGGTGGGGGCGCACCAGATTTGGACGCCCTGGTTGTAGAGGTGCTGGCGATAGAGCGGCATGTAGTTCTCCCAGCAGATGGCTACGCCGATGCGGCCGATTTCAGTTTCGGCGACCTGCATGGTCCCGGCGTCGCCCTGGCCCCAGATCAGGCGCTCGCTGCCGGTGGGCATCAGCTTGCGGTGCTTGGAGATGAGCCCGGCGTCCGGCGAAAAGATGAGCGAAGTGCAGTAGAGGGTGCCGCGGTCGCGCTCGATCACTCCGGTGACGATGTGCAGGTTCAGCATTTTTGCCCAGCCTGCGATCTGCTCGGTCTCCGGCCCCGGGACGCTGATTGCGGCATTGGAGTAGCGCAGGAACTGGTCGCGGCCAGCCTCGGTGCGGCTGCCGACGACGGCTCCGAAGGCGAGGCTTTTGGGGTATCCACCGACAAGGGCTTCGGGGCAGACGATCAGTTGGGCTCCTGCCGCGGAGGCCTGACGGCACATGGATTCCATGCGATCGAGGGTGGCGGCGGTGTCGAAGAGGACGCTGCCGAACTGGGCTACGGAGACTTTCAGCATGGGTTCAGGATACTCGTGACAGTCTTGCCTCGCCTATATCGAACGCGTCTTCGATGTTGTCGGCGGCGCGGCTCAGGGCTTCGACCTGCTGCATGGATTGCTGGATGCGGCGCGCGGCGTTGCGGTATTTCTCTTCCCTCAGGACTCCGTGGACTACGGAGCGCAGACGTGTGACGTTGAGTTTGTTGTGCGGGATGACGACCCCGGCGCCGCGAGCTGCGACTCGCGATTCCACTCCCGGCTGATCGTTGCCGAACGGGACGCAGATCAGGGGGACGCCCTCGGCGAGGGATTCGAGCGTCGTGTTCAGGCCGGCGTGGGTAATCACAGCCGCAGCACGCTTTACAATCTCCAACTGCGGCGCATAGGGGACGACCAGCGGATCGCCGGCAAGCTTGCCGAGGCGTTCGGGGTCGAGGCCTCCGCCGAGCGAGATGACGAGCTGTGCGTTCAGGCCGACGCAGGCATCCGCCATCACGCGGAAGCTCCCTTTGGCCATTCTGCATGGTGCCGAGAGACGCGTAGACCAGCGGGCGGCCATCCAGTTTCTCCCATGGGAAGTCGACCTTGGGCCGCTGGCCGGGATTGACGAAGGGGCCGGTGTAGTGGAGATTCCGGGGCAGGCCGGTCACCTCGAACTCCGGCGTGTCGGGGAGTTGGGCGATCTGGGCGAGCGGCGAGAGGGCGTCGGTGGACTGTTTGAGCGGCTTCATTCCCCACGCGCGGCGTTGCTGGTTTACGAGGGAGAAAATGGGCGCAGCGACCCGCGAAAGCAGTTGGAAGCCGAGCCGATTGCGCAGGCGGCTGATTGCGTCCTGGCCGGCGGATCAGCCGAAGCAGAATGCGGGAATCCGGTCGTCCTGGATGAGCGGCGGGAAGAAGGCGATGGAGACGAAGGGCAAGCCGAGGAGCTCGGCTACGTTGCCACCCATGTCGGCTTCGTCGACCAGGACGGCGTCGACTTTGGCGCGGCGCAGAGCTTCGGGGCCATCGCGGAGGATCATGCGGGCTGTGTTTTTGACGCGCCAACGGTGAAGCGGAAGGTTGCGAGGCGCTTGAGTTCGCCGAGCCGCTGGTCGAGCAGCTTCAGGGTTCCGAGTGGGTATTCGGCCTGGCCGATGAGCGAGAACTCGATGCCGACCGCGCGGATTGGGGCTTCAGTATCGGCGATGCCGAAGATGACTACCTCGTGTCCACGCTGTTGGAGGCCGTGGGCCAAAGCGGTCATGGGGTTGATGTGTCCGGTTCCGGGAAAACAAAATACGCCGATACGTGCCATGGTTCGCGTTCACTTTCGAGCGATGAAGTGGGGCCCGCTTCAGATACGCGAGCTGACTCGCAATGGATTTTGGGTTGGCAACAATATTGTCCCGGTGATTGCTTTGTATTCGGCTTGGGTGGGTCATTGCCCGCGGCTGGAGCGTCCGGAGCGCATAGCGGGGCTTGCTGCATCTTTGATTGCGACTGCACGCAGGGCTTTATGGGTCTGGGCGCGGCGTTCATCACCTCGCCCGATCCGCCTCCGGAAGAGTAGGCGGGCGCATGACCACGGGACTCCGCGTCGAACCACTTTTGGAAGTCCGCGTCGATCGATGCCACGGGCATCTTGAGGATGTCTTCCAGTGTCGCCTGATAGCTCTTGAAGCCGGATAGGTCTGGCGTCAGGTGTTGGTCGCGGACGCTGAAGTAGATGGCCGGTAGCTGGCCTTTGGCGTTGAGGTATCGGATGAATACTGCGGCTATGGCTTGCGTGGCTTCGGCGCGGTGCATGCCGCCGTAGTTATCGGAGTTAAAATCCGACCAGGAGGCGTCGAGGAGTTGGGAGGCAGTGGGTCGCGCGTCGAGGTCTTTTAGTAGCGTGTCGTCGCGCCAGCTCCACCCAAAACGTAGCGATGTGGCAGAGGGCGAAGCTACTGCGACCTCGGAGGCGAGGCCTTCCTCCAACCACGCTGGAGCGCCTGAAAAACGACGCTTGATGAGGAGATGAACCAGTTCGTGCGCCATCGAAC
>JAYVZU010000539.1:0-3325 GCA_043783075.1 Rhodanobacteraceae bacterium | reverse complement strand
ATCGCAGCCCCACCGCGATTGAGGTGGGGGTCACAACTCCAGACCCCAATACCGAGGTCATTCTGAGCGCAGCGAAGAATCTCAGTATTTCGCCTTCTTCGACTAACCAAAGCTCTCCCCGTGCCCCACTAATCGCAGCCCCACCGCGGTGAGTGGGAAACACAAATCCCCTCGTCTCATTTGTGATTCCGCAGCAAAGCAAAGGAACCTGCTCCAGCTCTTGAATTTCTGATTACCGTTGCTCGTGTACCCAGTGTTTATTTACGCCGAGCCTTCAGGGTATGAATTGCCTTCTGCCGACAATATGTCCAGCGGTCGAACTGGATCAATATCCCTGGCTTGCACCTCTCAATCTGCCCCAAACACATGCTTGAACAGATGAACGAACTCGTTTTGGCCATCGGGAAGGAGATAGCCGATAGTCTTGGCTTGTTCTACGGTGACAACCGTGTTGCAGAAGTCGATCGCCATCTTCGGCTTGTCGCTAGATTTGCCGAATGTAATGGGATAGTAGTCTTCGATTTCTCCTTGCTATAAGACAAAAACACCAACGTCTCGAAGAGCTTGAAGCAGAGCATCCTTTTGGCTCTTGATGTTTGGATCGGACGCCTCCTTCAGTAATCGCAGCTTTTCATCGTTAGCTTCCCATGCCATAAAGGCTTCTGCGGCCTGCATAAATGCCTCGCGATTGCGCTCATCACTCTGGAGTGCATCCCATTCCTGCTTTAGTTTGTCCCACGACAGACGAACAGTTGCACTCTTTTTAGCTTCCTTGAGCCCCTCGCTGTTGACCTTGATGTTATTGATTTCTATGCATTTCGTTAGATATTGCATTAGTTTTGATCGTAGGTCACCCGCGGAACTTCCAGCATCGAGATGCTCGAATCCACGAATGATCACGTCGAGGTCTGCCACAACCGCAACACGAATATCGAATCGAACAAAGAATTTTCTGTACAGACCAATTGCAGACTTTCCACCTATTTGTGCAATCGCTACTGGATGCTTGGAACAATCCCATTGAGGATCGAGGAGCCTGCCAAGGTGACTCAGGACAATCTCGTCACATATCCCCTCCACGAGGACAACAGTTTTCGCAAAAAAAGCCGCGCTATTGTTTTCATAACAAATCAACTGGAACTGTTGCTTGGTTGATATTTCACTAAGACTAATCGTCTGAGCCTTTGTGAATGGAATCGGTGCGACTGCATTATCGCTAACTTTTGAAATCTTTACGAAAGTCTCTGTAGCCCGAGGCCCGAAAAACGAAGGCGAGTGCGTAGTAATCATCACATGATGGAGTTCAGAAAATTTACGCAAAGCTTCAAACAGGACACCTTGCGCCTTTGGATGTAAATAAAGTTCTGGTTCTTCGAACAGAAGCAAATAGGGTGTCTGGGTAGACTTTTGAGACTGAACGCTTTCCTCCGGTATACCGAGGAGGCTCTCGATCACATTCCCATCGCTGTCATCGACTTCGACTTTAGACGACTTTTCAGCTGAGAGTTCAACCCAAGTACGAAGAATCGAAAAGACAACGGCGCGCTTTAGGCCATCTCCCTTTGATTCAATATTGCCGTCAACTCCATCGTTAACCCGGATCTGGGCATTGGAAAGAATCGTCCGGAAATCGGGAGGAGGGATTCGAAGCTGGAGCGTCACAGAACTGAACGTTTCGCTCAGGAGCCTTCCAAGAGTTGTCTCAATTTCCTTGATCTTGGGAAGCCGATTGTCGATAATGGCACCGTCTTCACGGGCTGAAACATTGAGTTTAGCGTTCAGAGTTTCAAAAAGTTTCGCCTCGCTTTGTAGATCTGGCTGAATAGCGTCCAGAAGAATTTTCAAGACTTTACCAAAGGGAGTGCTCTCTCTTGTTTTAGTCTCGTTGGCCAGGTCCTTTACAGCTGCAATATAGATTGGCTCTGGAATTAGACCCGAAATGCTCTCGTCAATGCCGGTGTCAAGTGCGGCGTCCTGCATCGACTTCTCGGAAGCTGGCAGTCCTTCCGCGAGTGCCTTTATAAGATCCTTTGCCACTGTCTGATTTGTCGAATTGGTAACCTTGTCACGCAGTTCAGGGAAAGTAACGAGTATCCGCGCTGCAAAATCTTTGCCTGGCTTCTGCTTCTCGACAGTCGTGGCGATTTGGTCGGCTGAAAACTTCGAATCCTTTGGAAGCATCTTCCGCTGAAAAAGCCTACTGGTGCCGTCCGGCGACCATATGCGAACAAGAGTAAGCATGCCGTTGTCTGCCATTGCTCTTGCTCGCTCTCGATGCTTCAGAGCCACGCGGTCGAAATCAGCATTCCCAAGTCCGGACATCGACAGTTCTACTCGTATTGGAAGCTCAGGCTTAAAATAATCGGTAGCCGAAAGCTTATTACCACTATTGAATAAGGAGAGGGCAGTCAATATCGACGACTTGCCTGCATTGTTTTCACCAATTAGGCAACCAAAACGAGACATCGGAATTGTGATATCACGGAGTGCGCGGAAGTTCTCAATGTGGACCGCTGTTAGTTGCATTTAGCCTCGAATATTCGGAGAGTCCTCTCCTTCTAGCACATCTAGACGGCTCAGTACCAGAAGGTTTGGCAAAACAGCGCGACTGTTCAAAACATCGACTTCACCATCAAACCACGAGAAATCAGAAGCACCCAAAAACTTGACAAACCCCACCCCAAAAACACCCCGCCCCACCAAAAGCATAACGTTATACTTCCGGACTTACCCCATTTGTTTTCCGGACTTTCGGACTTACCTACCCGGGGGTAGGGCCACCCTCTAAATCGCCTTCCGAACCACCCACGTCGTCATGCAACGATAATCCTGCACAATCGTAGTCTTCAGCGGATCAACCAAAATCCCGCCCATCTGCCGAGTCATCTGCAACAAAACCGCCTCATCGACCAAAAACCACTCCGACCCATCGCCGATCCGGTAAACATGCCCCCGAATCCGCTCAAAATCCATCCCAATTCGCGATCCCAACCGGCAAAACAGCATCCCACCCGGCCGAACGCACCGCCAAAGCTCTTCCACCATCGCCAGAAAATGCTTCTCGTCCCGTGCAAAGTGCAGCACCGAATTGCAGATCACCACATCCGCAAATCCATCCGCAAAAGGCAGAGCCTCAATTTGTCCCACTAGGAAATTCTGGGAAGACAAACCCGGCGCCAAAATCCCCGCCAACTGCCTCACATGCTCGACACCCTCAGCACTCGCATCCAGCGCAAACACCTCGCACCCCTCGCGCAGCAGATGCACCAGGTTCCGTCCATACCCACAGCCAGCGTCCAAAACCGTCATCCCCGCAGCGATATTC
>JAYVZU010000538.1:0-3328 GCA_043783075.1 Rhodanobacteraceae bacterium | reverse complement strand
AGTTTAGCAGATTGGCGGCGGTGATCGTGCCATTTATCTTTGGATGTAAGTAGTTTGGAATGTGTGGCTTCCGGGAATGGTCGGGACTATTTTGCTTGACAGGGTTTGGTGCGGAGCGGCCGAGTAAGGGTTGGTCCGTTGGCCCTCGGTCATTGGTTGGACACATCTCCCAGCCCGATGTGCTGGGCTGGTATAGCGGCGCGCCGCTGGCTCTGAGCTGCGGGCGGTTTAGCGGGGGGCTTGTTGCCACAGGTCGTGGAGGTGGATTACGCCCTCGACGAGGCCGTCTTCGATGACGACAAGGGAGGTGATTTTTTTGTCTTCCATCTGCGCGAGGGCCTCGGTGGCGAAGGCTGTGGGGGAGATGGTTTGGGGGGTGCGGTTCATGATGTCGCCGGCGGTGCGTTCGAGGGAGTGGGGGCCTACGCGCTCCAGGAGGCGGCGGAGGTCTCCGTCGGAGATGATTCCGGCGAGGGTGAAGCCGGGTTTCTTTGCGGATTTTACGTTGGGTTTCAGAACGGTCGTCATGCCGAGGCGCTTGCGGGACATCTCGTGGATGACCTCTGGCATGGGCGTGGTGGTGTTGACGTGTGGCATAGCCTCGCCGGTGTGCATGATGTCTCTTACCCGCGCTAGTCGACGACCGAGCAGCCCTCCGGGGTGGAGGTCGGCGAAGTTCTGGGGCTGGAAGCCGGAGCGGCGGCTGAGTTCGAGGGCGATGGCGTCGCCAAGTGCGAGCATTGCGGTAGTGGAGGCCGTGGGTGCAAGGTTGAGGGTGCAGGCTTCTTCGGGGACGCTGGTATCGAGCGAGACCTTTGCGGCCTGGGCGAGAGTTGAGCTGGGATTGCCGGTGAAGCTGACGACGGGCATCTCCAGACGGGCGAGGACCGGGAGCAGGCGGAGGAGTTCTTCGGTTTCGCCGGAGTAGGAGAGGGCGATGACGAGGTCGCCAAGTGCGAGCAAGCCCAGGTCGCCGTGGAGAGCCTCGACCGGGTGCAGGAAGCAGGAGGGGGTGCCGGTTGAGGTGAGTGTGGCGGCGATCTTGCGGGCGATGATGCCGGATTTGCCGATCCCGGTGACGGCTACTCTGTGACCTGAGGCCGTTGTGTTTGCGATCAGTGCGAGGGCGTCGTCCACAGCTTGCCGCATATCGCTGTCCAGACGGTCGGCCAGACGGGTCAGCGCGTCGGCTTCCACACGGACGAAGTGGGACGGGCTGATGGGCGGATTGGGCGTGTTGGCATCGGACATCGTGAGCTTGACCCAACCTGATGCTAGCAGAGCGGTGAATTGGCGATAGACTTGAAGAGGCGGTATCTACCGCCACGAGCTTCAGGGCTGAAGGCGAGGATCACGTGGAATCAGGATTGGGTCGGAAGATTGTATTGGTGGCGATCATGATCGCCGGAGTATCGTTACTGGTCTGGGCTGGGGTTCATAATGCCCGCGAGCGCAAGCTGGATATGCAAAAGACGGTGGATTCGAAGGCTGTTCTGGTTCCGGGGAAGACGGACGCGGACTCGCCCGAAAATGCAACGCCAAAGTTGGTGGGCAAGATGGCACCAGCATTTACGCTGGTCGACCTGGATGGCAAAAAAGTTTCGTTGGCGGACTTCAAAGGGCACCCGGTGTTTGTGAACTTCTGGGCGACCTGGTGCGAGCCCTGCAAGCTGGAGATGCCGTGGCTGGAGGACTTCAGCAAAAAATATAAGGATCAGGGATTGATCTTTCTTGGCATTTCAACCGACGACGCGGGGAAGGATGTGGTCGCGAAGACGGTGAAGAAGCTGGGTGTGACGTACCCGATTTTGCTGAAGGACGACAAGGTGGAAGACAAGTATGGGCTGGAGTATATGCCGCAGTCTTTCTATGTCGACAAGTCGGGCAAGGTAGTGATTGCGACGGCGGGAATTACGGATGGGCAAGGCGGCAAGGACGGGATTGAGGCGAACATCAAGAAGCTGCTCGCGGCAGGTGGCCAGTGAGGACAATGCTGATTGGTGCTCTGCTGGTGGCTGGGCAGCTTGGTCAACTGGACGCTCCTGCTAAGGTCCCGAGGCATCGCGTGGCGTATGTGGCTGAGGCTCAGACGGTGGTTGCAGGCAAGCGCGCGATGCTGGAGCTACGATTCAAGGTGGACGACGGCTTCCATGTGAACTCGCACACACCGAAGTCGGATTTGCAAATTCCGACGGCGCTGGGACTTGGAGCAGTGGTTGGCGTGAAGGTTTTGGCGGCGGAGTATCCGGCGGGCAAAGAGTACAGCTTTGCGTTCGATCCGAGCGAGAAGCTGGATGTGTACTCGGATAGTTTTGTGGTTAAGGTGCCGGTGGTTGCGGCGTCCGGACCGCATGAGCTGAAGGGCGAGTTGAAGTACCAGGCGTGTGATAAGGCGGCGTGTTATCCGCCCCGTACATTGCCTGTGGATGTGGTATTTGCGGCGAAATAAGGATGGGCACCCGGCAGAAAGACAAAGACTAAATACTGAGATTCTGGCTTCGCCAGAATGACGGTTGGAGTGGATTGAGGGTTCGATGGACAAGTTTAGAAGGTTGCGGCGGCTGCCAGCATACGTATTCAACATAACCGGCGAGCTGAAGGCTGCGGCACGTAAGCGGGGCGAGGACATTATCGACTTCGGGATGGGTAATCCCGATGGCGCGACACCAAAGCACATTGTGGACAAGCTGATTGAAGCGGCGCAGAAGACTGCGACGCATCGCTACTCGCTTTCGCGTGGATTGCCACGGCTTCGCAAGGCAATTTGTAACTGGTATGGTTCGCGGTATGGCGTCGAGCTTGATCCGGAGACGGAGGCCATCGTAACGATCGGATCGAAGGAAGGGATTGCGCACCTTTGCCTGGCGATGCTGGATGATGACGACACGGTAGCGGTGCCGAATCCTAGCTATCCGATCCACATCTTTGGGCCGGTGATTGCGGGCTCGAAGGTGCAGAGCATCGCGCTGGATGGGACGGATGAAGCGGAGATTATCGAGAAGCTGGAGTATGAGCTGCCGCGGATGCAGCCGCGGCCGAAGCTGCTGATTTTGAATTTTCCGGCGAACCCGACGACGCAGTGCGTGTCGCTTAATTTCTTTGAGCGCCTGGTTCCGCTATGCAAAGAGTTGGGAATCTTTCTGATTCACGACCTGGCGTATGCGGACCTGGTGTTTGATGGATATCGCGCGCCGAGCGTGATGGAGGTTCCGGGCGCGAAGGATATTGCGGTCGAGTTCTTTACGCTCTCTAAGAGCTACAACATGCCCGGCTGGCGGGTTGGATTTATGGTCGGCAACCGGGAGTTGGTGGCGGCGCTGGGCCGGAT
>JAYVZU010000537.1:0-10022 GCA_043783075.1 Rhodanobacteraceae bacterium | reverse complement strand
TTAAGTCCGGACTTGGTATAGAAAAAAGCTGTCGGCGAGGTGCGCCGGCAGCCTTTTTGTTTGCTGTCTTAATTGTAAGTGGGTGGGGGTAGTGATCGTGCCATTTATTTTGGGGTGGAAGTGCTTTGGATTGTGTTGGTTGCGGGGAGTGGGCGAGTTATTTTGCTTGACACGGGTTTTTGGGGAAGGAAAGGCAACGGCTTGAACGGGAATTCGAGGGACAAAGGCGGGATGAGTGGGGATGGGGGTGTTGCTCATCACTTCTCCAAGTTCCTGGCAAGTAATCGACAGGCGATCTGTTTTCTCGTGTAAAAAGGAACTCTGACCATGCCGGCAACAATCTACTTTCGCGTAGGAGAGAAAGACGAGATCACGCTCGATGAGTTCCTAGCGGCTGGCAAGGACTTTCTCGAGCTTCTCAGAGAACTTGATGCAAGCGTGTCTCAAGAGCAGTCCGGTTCTGTTCGCTGGACGGTGTCATTTCTGTCAAAAAATAGTCCCCCTGAGATTGGTGTTACTGCGCAACGACGGCCAAACCGTAAAGACTATAGCGTTGATGTCCAGCGGGCGGCAATACAGGGATCACTTGCATTGAAAGACCGAGGCGAGCGGCCCTTGGAGTATTCCGATGCAGCGCTTAGCGTCTTGCAGAGGATCGCCGACAAAAGTATAAAACTGGGCCCATCTTTGATCTTCACGCGGGAGAAAGGCCGTCTTGACCAGCAAGAGAGTCGAATCGACATAGGAACTTCTCAGCGGGTCCAGGAGTTCACGGCCCCCCGCTCACGGGCATGGGGCACACTTATCGGACGTTTGGACACAATCACCGTCCGAAGCGGAACTGAGTTTCGGATAATTGACGAAGAGACGAAGTGCCCAGTTCGCTGCCGTTTCGATGAGACTCAACTTAATCAAGTGAAGGAGCTTCTTGGTCATCGTGTCATGGCATCCGGTACGATCCATGCGAATAACATCGGGTCGCCACTTAGACTCGAAGTCGAAGGCCAAGTTTCAACTGTGGACCCGCAGGAACTTCCGACTATCGATCAAATGATCGGACTCGTGCCGAACCTTATGGGTGGCCTAACCATGCTGGAGTTTTTGGAGGACGATGATGCCGACGATCAGTCGGATTTACTGGGACACTAGCTGTTTTGTTTCAATGCTTAACGCTAGTGAGGCAAATCGTGCAGCTGTGTGCAAAGACGTGCTGCAGCACGCGCAGATTGGTACGTTCGAAATTTGGACATCGACCCTCGCGATAGCTGAGGTCATCAGGCCGAAAAAGAAGTACGAACCAAAAGCCCTTCCCCTCTGGTCACAGGCATTACGACAAACAAACGAATCAGGGGCCATCAGCTACCCTGATGCTCAGGCCGAGCTTGAAAAAATATGGCAGTTCTACCACCGGAGGACCGCACCATCACAAAGACTGGAACCCGAGATATTGAAACAGATCAAAGGTATGTTTGCCTGGGACTATATCCACCTAATTCAGGTGACGCCAGCCATAGCACATCACGCTAGTGATCTGTCCCGCGAGTTTAGTCTGAAGCCGGTGGATGCCATTCACGCAGCATCAGCGATGGCTCGAAAATGTTCCGTCATACATCACTTTGATCGCCACTTCGACAAAATAGGCCAATTGATCCCTGTCTCTGAACCTGTAATGGTTAGTCAAGAACTGCCACTGTTCAAAAGTGTCGCATCCCATGGACTGTAAGGATTGGCGGGAAGGCCCGGTGTGCAGTCGCCCATCTACTTTCAGACCGCAACAGTGACAGGCCCCGTGTTCCGCTCGTAGCAACCGACAACGGCAGGATAAGTGGAACATGAGGCTGTAACAAGGATGCGTACGTAGCCACCACAGATTGATATAACGGATGAGCGTACGCCAGTTATTAGGGCTATAGACATCCTGTTGCTCTATTCATTATGAGGCGGGACTGGTGGTGACGAGGGTGGCGATTGCGATCCAGTATTTTGCGGAGGATCTGGTTTTTGGAAGGGCGCAGGCGTAATAACCGGATTATCCTTCTTCGTCTCGGGTGTTGGATTTGCTACAGTCTTGGAATCTGCGCCAGCCGTTTGAGGTAGTTTCAGATCTGCTGCAGTTACCCTATCTTGTCCCTCCAGTATGTCTTGTGCCTTCTGCCATCGGGCGACAAGCAAGTCATTGGCCGCCACTGACTTATCGCTGGCTGCATAGTGCATCAGTGCGTCCTGCACGACAAGATGGCCCCTCCAATATCTGTCAGCTTGCACATCGGGGTGCATTTTTCCAGAGAGAACGGTTGCTGCTACAGAGATTGCCGCAAGGTACATCACCCATTTATCGAGGTCCTTGGGAACTTGTCCCTGGGCAGGTGCAGCTACATTAGGCTGTGCCGCGTTTGCCGCTCCCACAATGGGGGGGGCAGCTACTGGTACGGGGGGCCGCGCTGCGACCGCATTCTTGACGGCTGCAGCAATTGCTGTTCCAGCTGACAAAAGGGTGAGTGACCAGTCGGTTCCTGTCCAGAGTATCCAGTTCCAGTGGTACCAGTTGTAGTCCGCTACCAACTTTGCAACGAAATCAGGGTCAGTCATATCTCGGCTCCTTCGAATTCGGAATGAAATTCGGGCCCAATAACAGATCCAACTTGTTCGGGAAAACAGACGGAGTATACAGATCTAAATTAGAAGTGTGCAATACCTATTACCAATAATCCTGAAACAAACTATTTAATCAGGGTGTCCCGGAGTGCAACTCGACAATTTGCCGACTGGCGATTGAGCGGGCTTGCGATTCCCCTATTTCTCAAATCGTCCCGGCACTTGCAGGAGAGTTTTGCGGCGCACCGCTCGGAACCTCATTTTTTTGCGGAGCTAGTGAGGGCCAAGGCTAAAGCTTTGGTGTACCTAAAGGCGGGCGCACGGTCCGGGGCTGAAGCCCCACGCTACTCCCAAATGCGTGATCGGAAATTCTTTCTCATTCTTCGAAGTCCCCGGTTTAGCTGGTGGGTGGGATCATTTTGCCGGGGTTCATGCGGTTTTCGGGGTCGAGGGCTTGTTTGATGGCGCGCATGGTGTCGAGCGCGGCTCCGTGTTCGGCTTGCATGTACTTCATCTTGCCGTAGCCTATGCCGTGTTCGCCGGTGCAGGTTCCGCCCATGGCGAGGGCTCGTTGGGCGATGCGGCCGGAGATGGTCTCGGCCTCGTGTAGCTCCGCGGGGTCTGTCTCGTCGAGCATGCATAGGACGTGGAAGTTTCCGTCGCCTACGTGGCCGACGATGGTGGTGGGGAAGGATGCGGTGGCGAGGTCGGCGGCGGTCTCGACGATGCACTCGCCGAGGCGGGAGATGGGGACGCAGGCATCGGTGGTGAGGCCTTTGGAGCCGGGGCGCAGGGCTAGCGCGGCATGGTATGCGTTGTGGCGCGCCTTCCAGAGAGCTTCGCGATCTACCGGGGTTTTCTTCCAGGCGAAGCCTAGGCCGCCGTTTTCCTGCGCGATCTCCTGACACTGCTCGGCCTGGTCGGAGATGTCGCGGTCGTTCATGCCGTGAAACTCGAACAGGTGGGTGAGGTCGTAGCCGGCGGCGGATTTTCGGGCGCGGCTTTCGGTGTGGATGATGCTGCCGTCGGCGAGGACTACGGTGAGGCCGAGGACGTTCTCGCGCATGGTTCCGTAGAGGACGGCGGCGGTTCCGGAGGCACGGGTGGAGGCCATACCGCCGATGGTGGGGTCGGAGCCGGGGTCGATGAAGAAGGTGACACCGGTGCTATGGAAGGCTTTGACGACGGCGAGGCGGGTGATTCCGGCCTGGACGGTGGCGTCGAGGTCTTCGACACTGACGCGGAGGACCTTGTTCATCTCCCGGAGGTCGATGGTGATGCCGCCGTGGAGGGCGGCGACGTGGCCTTCGAGGGAGGTTCCGGCACCGAAGGGGATGACGGGCAGCTTGTACTTTGCGCTGATTTTGACGATGGCGCTGACTTCTTCGGTGGTGTGGGGGAAGCAGACGATGTCGGGAAGGGCGCCGGGGTGATGGGATTCACCTTTGCGGTGGTGCTGGCGCTGGGCGAGGGAGGTGGTGGCGCGGTTGCCGAGGAGGGTGGAGAGTTCGGCGAAGGCTTCGGGTAGTTTCGTATAGTTCATGGAAAATGGCACCCCTTGCGGGCCGGTTACTTACTTTTGCAGGACGGATGCGCCGGGTCTATCTTATTGTCTTCCGAACGAGACTTTCAAACCTCCGAACACGGTAAGCGGTGCGCCGGGGGAGAGGTAGGTTGTACTGCGTACCGCATAGTCTCCTGTGGCCGCGATGATGGGGAAGGGCCGCGCGATGAAGTTGCCCGCGTTGTCGTAGGGTGTGGAGGCGAGTTGTCCGACGGTGTAGTAGTGGCGATTCAGGGCGTTATTGATTTGGGCGAAGAACTCGTAGTGGGGGTTGAATTTGTAGTGCGCGCCGAGGTTGATGACGCCGTATCCGGGGCTCTTGCCGGAGCCTAGATAGTAGAGGCCGTCGGGCCGGTGGAGGTTGTTCTCGTTGCCTCGAACAAATGAGCTGCCGATGAGGCTGAAGTCGGCATCGAGCGACAGCTTGTGGAGGCGGAAGTCGGTGTAGAGCTTTAGCAGGTGCTGCGGGACCTGTGGAATGTTGTTGCCGGGCGTGATGGTGATTGTGCCGCCGTCTGTGACTCCGGGTTCGCCGCTGAGAGCGGTTGAGTTGCTGCTGTTACTGCCGGCGTTGAGGGTCTGAGAGCTTTGGTAGGTGGCGGAGAGGAAGGTGTAGTCGACGCCTGTCTCAAGGTGACGGACATGGGTGGAAAAGGCGGCTTCGACGCCCTGTCGGCGCGTCTTTCCGAAGTTCATGAAGTTGCCATAGCCGGTTTGCTGGGCGGCGACGTAGAGCAGGTCATCGAAGTTGTCGGCGTGGAAGTAGTCTGCCGTCCAGCGATAGTGGCCGTGGGGATTTCCGCGCAGGGCAAACTCGATGGTCCGACTGACGACCTGCTTGAGGGGAGGATCGCTGACGAGGGCATTGGGCCGGCTGCAGGGGAAGTTCGGGTCGGCACATCCGAGCTCGCTGGAGGTGGGCGCACGGCTGCTCTCGCCGTAGTTGAAAGAAATGTGGAGCCGGCTTGATGGTTTGTAGATGACGCCAGCCGTCGGGTTGAAGCGCGGAAATACGTTTACCGCAGTGAGTGTTCCGCGATACGAGACGAGTGGCAATCGGTCGGTGTTGTTGACGTTGACGTGGTTGTAGCGGGCACCGACGCTGAAGACCCATTTGCCAAGGTTTAGGGTATCGCTGGCGTAGATGCTCGGGGTGTTGGTGGTGCCGTGCAGGTTCACGCGACTATCTACGAGAATGCCGTTTGAGTTGGTGCTGCCGTCGAGATACGAGTTGATGCGTGTGATGGAGATGCCGTCTGGATTGAGATAACCGAACTGGCCTTTTTGGACGAAGGTGAGGGAACCGTGATCGAGGCCCACACCTGCCGCAAGCAGGTTGTGTTGGGTGTGCCAGGTGATCACACCGGAGATACCGCCGGCAGTTTGACGGTCGACGGTATCGGTGTCCACACCGTTACACTTCCCAAAGGGCTCATTGAAAGCGAGGCCTTGAGCAATGCAGCGAAGGTACGGAAAGGGAGTATTTGCAGGGTTGATTGGTGTCGTGGGAAAGGAGATGCCGGCGCTTGTCAGCGCGGCTTTTTCGGCGGTGCTGAGGGTATAGAGGGACTCCGTAAAGGAATTGTTATTAATGTCGCCGTTGGTCGTGTTGGTCCGGATGTAGCGAAGGTACGCGTTGGCGTTGAAGCTGAGCGTATTGGTGGCGAACCGGCTGGCATTCAGGGTGAGGAATGGCGAGTGCTGATCGGTGGTATCGGGTATGCTGTATACGCTGTTGTAGCCGTGGATCAGGCCGACGGTGCGTTGGATTGCGCGGAAGTCCTGAGTGCCGTTGCCGCTCAGGCTGTTGATGGCATAGCCGCCGGAGAGGGAGATGATCGTGCGGTTGCGGGTGTAGCCGAGCTTCGCGAACGACTGCCGTACATTGGATCGTGACTGCACGCGCCAGCCATCCTCGCGGAATAGGGTGCCGGCGACAAACCAACTGAGGCCGAGGGGTGTGGTGCCGCCGTACTCGGCTTCGACGGCTCGGCGGCCGAAGCTGCCGCCATATCCGTTGATAGAGAATCCACGATCGTTGAGGCCATCTTTCGTCTGAACGGCGATGGCGCCACCGAGGGTGTTCAAACCGTAGACCGGATTGGATCCGGGGATCAACTCTACGGTCTTGAGAGCGACTTTGGGGATCAGATCCCAGGAAACCACGTCGCCAAAAGGCTGGTTTTGGCGGACCCCGTCAAGATAGACGGAGAGACCTTCGGAAGAGCCGACCAGAGGCGAAGCAGTGTAGCCGCGATAGTTTACGTCGGGCTGGAACGGGTTGTTTTGGTTCTCGTTGACATAGACGCCGATCAGCCGCTTCTTCAGCGCGTCGGATAAATCCACTGCGTTGGTGTCTTCAAGGGTTTGCGCGGTGAGCGACTGCACCGGCACTGGAACATCGGCGACGGCCAAATCGAGCGCGCCGATCGGGGTGGAGGCAATGACGTTCACCGTGGTCGATAGACCGGCGACGGTAAGGATGACATCACTGGAGACGGGTTGGGCCGTCTGGAGCTGAAAGGTTATTGTCTGCGGGGCGAAGCCGGATTGAACGAGTTCCAGATGATAGGTTCCGAACGGAAGATCGAGCACGGTGAGGGAGCCGTCGGTTGCAACCTCCAGCGTTCGGGTTGACCCCGGCGAAGGGCCACGCAGGGTTGCGTGCGCTCTGACCGGGAGGCCGGAATCATCCCTCACTCGCAGCCGGATCTCGCCCTTGGCCGGGCTCACGGTGGTGCCTTGAACCTGGGCTTGGGAAAGGCTTGTCGTCAGTATGGTGAGGAGAGTTGCTAGCAGGGCTCTACCGTAAAGCAGGGGCATGAAGGCGTAGTCCTGTTGCACCATTCTGCGCAGAGCGATGGTTGCATGTGTTTGGTGTGTCTCGTTATATATTCCAGTCACGGTCGATTTGTTCAGCCTTTTTATCGAGAGTGAATGTCTTTCTTTCAAACCAACGCGATCACGGAGTTCTTCCCCACTTCTCGCGAGGCCCATGCGTCGAGCCGGGACGCGGCCATTGAGGCCGAGGTGCTGGCGCTCTTCGATCTTTTGCGGATCAGGCTTTTCCGGTATGTCGTGAGCTTTTCTCTCTCGACCCAGGATAGTGAAGACATTGTGCAGGAGGTCTTCCTTGCACTGTTCAGCCATCTTCAGGCGAACGGTTCGAGGAGCAATCTTCAGGCGTGGCTGTACCGTGTGGCTCACAACCTGGCTCTGAAGCGGCGCATGATGAATCGTCGCCTGGAGAGTGGATTCAATGTCGATGAGAGGTGTCTGGAGTTGGCGGCTGATCCGCATCCCAACGCGGAGCAACAGTTTGCTTTTCAGGCGAGGCAGGCGGGGCTGATGGCGATTATGCATGCGTTGCCGGATCAGGATGAACGCTGCCTGCGGTTGCGGGCGGAAGGATTGAAGTATCGAGAGATCGCGGCCGTGTTGGGAATCTCTCTGGGGGGAGTTTCGCTCTCGCTGACCCGCTCGCTGGAACGGCTGAGACGTGGAGACTGGGGTTGATCCTATGAATCGCATAGACCGCCATTTGACCGACGAAGAACTACTGCAGGCTGCGGATGGTGAGCTTGCTCCCCGACCGGATGCAGCGGTACGTCAACATCTGATGGCGTGTTGGGAGTGTCGGAAGAGGATGAAGGATGTGGAGGAGTCGATTCGCGAATTCGTCCAGTTGCACCACGCGGAACTCGATGGACAGATTCCGGCTGCGGATGGACCTCGAAGACTTTTGATGGCGCGCCTTGCAAAGGTCCAGACAGATGCAAGCCGTGAGTCAACAGTATCGCTCTTGAATGTTCGATCTTCAGGTAGACGGATGGCTTGGGTTCTGGCTCTGGGAGCGGCCGCATCCCTCGTTCTGGGCGTTACGTGGCAATCCAGACCACGAGGAAGACTGTCACACGAGGCGGGGCTAGTTCGGGATTCATCGCTGCCCGATCCGAGGCTGACGCCGGGCCGCTTCCGAACTCTGGGGGTGGACGAAGTATGCGCTGCGAGATCGTATGAGCAGGCAAGGGTCAATTCTCCGGAGCTGAAGCAAGCGGTTCTGCGGGAGTATGGAATGCCCAACACTGCATCGGCGGATCATGAGATCGATTTCCTGGTGATCCCCGAGTTGGGCGGGACGGAAGAGCTGCAAAACCTGTGGCCGGAACCGTATGCCTCGACGGTGTGGAATGCACACGTGAAGGATGATCTGGAGGAACGGCTCCACACACTGGTCTGCGAACGGAAGATCGACCTTGCGACGGCGCAGAGGGATATTTCGACGGATTGGATCTCGGCTTACAAGAAGTACTTTCAGACGGATCAACCACGGCAATATGTAGGCGTACTGCGTGGACCAGATGGGTTATGGCGAGACAGCCACTAACTCTCTCGGACATTTCCCGAGACCAGGGCGGGTTGGAGATCTTAGATCTGTTGCCGAGTTATTTCTGTAGGACAGATTCGGCGGGGCGGGCTGTGGTGATGGGGTCGGCGTGCCGATGGACGAGACGCCACTCACCCTGGATGCGTTCGTAGAGGCTGGTGACGCGGACGTCGAAGCGGGCGGGGGTGTCGCTGGTGCCGACTTTGGCTAGATCGTGTTCGACTTCGACAAGACAGGCCAGGTTGTCGTTCTGGTATTTGGCGACGAGATCGACAGCGACTACTGAGCCGTCGTGGTATTTGGACGCGGCGTTGGCTAGGGTCTTTGCTACTTCGACCTTGCCTATGGCGTAGGGGCCGAAGGGGTTGCCGAGTGTGATGTCGTCACGGTCGGCGAAGAGCGCCTCGTAAAGGTGGGGGTTTCCATTCAAGATAGCCGCGAGGGCGAGGTGGCTCTGGGCTACGGCGGCGTCGAGGGTGCCGAGTGCGGGTTTCTGCTGGGCAGGTAGGGTGATGGGGAGCAGGGCCAAGGTGAGGGCGGCGACCAAAGATAGTTTGTACATTGCGTGGAGTTTATCTTGCTGGGATGTGAGGGGCAAGGTTGTGGCAGCGGGGAGAATGGATCCCATGTCTCAGAAGCGAGACATGGGCCCCCGGATTAGGGGTTGGTTGGAGTTGCGAGGATGGCGCCCCAGGTGAAGCCGGCTCCGAAGGCGGCGAGGACAATGAGGCCGGTGGGAGTGGGGTTGGCGGTGTGCCACTCGGCGGCGGCTATGAGGAGCGACGCGGAGCTGGTGTTGCCGTAGTCCGCGATGTTGACGAAGAACTTTTCCTCGGGAGCATTGAGGGCGGCGGCGACCTTGCGGATGAGGTTGAGGTTGGCCTGGTGGAGGAGGAAGACGCCGGGGTCGGCGGAGGTGAGGCCGTGTTTGGCGAGGAGGTCCGAGATGGCGCGGGGGATCTTGCGCGAGGCCTGCATGATGACTTCGAGGCCAACCATGTGGAGGGTTCCGTCGTGGGCGAGGGAGAGGGATTCGGCGTAGTTGCCGTCGGTGCAGAGCTTGGAGTCGACGATGCGAGCGAAACCGGAGTCTCGACTGACGATGCAGGCTCCTGCGCCGTCTCCGAAGAGGATGGCGGTGTCGGGGTCGTCGTAGGTGATGCGGCGGGACATGATCTCTGAGGCGACGATGAGGATGTTGCCGTACCGCGGGGCGAGGTCGGCGGCTAACGCGATGGCTACGAGGGAGCCGGCGGAGGCTATGGGGAGGTCAATGGCAGGGGTGTTGGTGAGGCCGAGTCGGGCGGCGAGGGATGAGGCCGGGCCGGGAAACCTGCGGTCGGTGGAGCCGGTGGAGAAGAGGATAAGGCCGATGTCGTCGAGGGGGAGATTGGCTTTGGCGATGCAGGCTTGGGCGGCGGCGAAGCCAAGGTCGAGGACGGTGACGCCATCGGTGGCGTAGCGGCGGTTGCGGAT
>JAYVZU010000536.1:0-10041 GCA_043783075.1 Rhodanobacteraceae bacterium | reverse complement strand
GCACCACAGCCTTCGCCACCCCTGCCGAAGCCCCGTCCTACCTGCCGCTCTTCAAGGTCACCTGCAACGCCACGCCCCATCCGTACCTCGGCCGCACTATCTACACCACCGACCCCGGCCGCGCCCTCACCACCGGCAAGTGTGCCGATGTCGGCTCCATCGTCATGCAGCAACTCCGCGGTCTCAGCGCCCGCGCGCCGTACTTCTCCAACGGCCAGTCCCTCACCCTCGCCGACGTGGTCGAGTTCTACAACACACGCTTCGATATGCAGCTAACGCAGCAGGAGAAGAGGGACCTAATCAATTTCCTGAGTGTGCTTTAGAGCGAATTCCATGTCGGTCTACTGCCAACTTTTTTGTCATTCCGCAGCGCAGCGGAGGAATCTCCTCGGCTCGGAACAACAACAGCGTAGCGACTCGAAATCGGCTCCGGAAGTTCGTCTGCCACCAGCGTAGAAATCAATCTGTAACCTTATCGGTGCTGTGGTTTTAACTTATGTGACGGCAATGCTTGCCACTCTTAGCAACGCACCGTAGAATCCTCGCGAAAAATATATGACCCGTATCCGCGCGCTGAACCATGCGCGGACCTGGGCGAGGGGACAGCACATGAGGCAGTCTTTCAGTGTAGGTATCGGGGGCGCAGCAGGCCAGGGCGTCGCCACTCCAGGCGACATCTTCGCCAAGATCTTCAGCCGACGTGGGCTCCATCTCAACGCCTACAACGCCTACCAATCCATCATCCGTGGCGGACATACGTTCCTGACCATCCGCACCGGTCCAAACAAAATCGCCACCACCGACGCCCGGCTCGACCTGCTGATTCCGCTGAATCAGGACACGATGGACCGCCATCTGTCGCTGCTCTCTGCCGGTGGCGCCTGTATCTACAACGCCGACTCCATCAAGCCCGGCACCACCGCACCGGCAGTCCAACTTTGTCCTCTACCGGTCTCCACACTTGCCGACATCACTCGCAACAAAGTCGCACAGAACACCCTCGCCATGGGCGCTGGTCTCAGCATGATGGGCATCGGATTCGCCGCAATGGAGTCCGTCCTGTCGCTTCAGTTCCGCAAAAAAGGACAGGCGGTCATCGACGAGAACGTCAGCATCGCCCGCGCCGGATACGACTACGCCAGCCAGAACTTCAAACCGTTCGATTGGCCACTGCCGACCACCGACAACCGCTACGCCGTCTTCAGCGGCAACGACGCCATGGCCATGGGCGGAGCCGCCGCCGGTTGCAAATTCTACTGCGCCTATCCCATGAGCCCCTCCACCGGCGTCCTGCACTGGATGGCCGCGCACGCCCGTAAGGCCAACATCATGGTGCGCCAGGTCGAAGACGAGATCGGCGTCATCAACATGGCAATCGGCGCGTCCCACGCGGGTGTACGCGCCATGTGCGCGACCTCCGGCGGCGGCTTCGCGCTGATGAGCGAAGGCCTCGGCCTCTCCGCACAAGCCGAAATTCCAGTCGTGGTCATCGACTGCCAGCGCGCAGGCCCATCTACCGGTGTGCCGACCAAAACCGAGCAGGGCGACCTATGGCAGATGCTCGGCGCAGCCTTCGGCGACTACCCCCGCGTCATCGCCGCGCCGCTCGATATCGCCGACTGCTTCACCCTCATGCCCGAGATCTTCAACGTCACGGACAAGTTCCAATGTCCCGGCATCGTCCTCTGCGATCTGCTACTCGCGGAGGGCCGCCTTAGCGTTGATCCTAAAGATCTGAACTGGGCACCCGAGATCGATCGTGGCGAGCAGATCTTCACCAACGGCGACGGCACCCACGAGAAGTATCTACGCTACAAGATCACCGAAAGCGGTGTCTCTCCTCGCGTCATTCCCGGCGTCGCTGGCCACACCCACGTAGCGTCAAGCGACGAGCACGACGAAGACGGCATCCTCATTTCGGACGAGTACACCAACCATAAAAAACGTCGCGCCATGATGGAGAAGCGCATGCGCAAGGAGGCAGGAATCGCCGCCGCCATCGCGCCGCCAAAGCTACTCGGGCCGGCCGAGGCCGACGTCACGCTCATCGGCTGGGGCTCCACCTACGGCGTCATCGACGAGGCCTGCGAGCTTCTTCGCGACGCCGGCATCTCGGTCAACCACCTACCCATCCGATGGCTCGTTCCGCTCCATGGCGACGCCATCATGGACATCCTCGGCAAGGCCAAACACACCATCATCGTCGAGAACAACTACAGTGGCCAGTTCGCCCGCTACCTGCGCAGCGAAACCAGCTTCGTTCCCAACGGAAACATCCGCAAATACGACGGCGAACCCTTCTTCCCGCACCACATCGTCGAAGCCGTCAAGGAGCAGCTCGCAGGTAAAACCAAGCTCTCCATCCCGTCCCACGAAGTCATGGTCTGACCCCAAGCTGACGTCATTCTGATCAAAGCGAAGAATCTCAGTATTTGCCTTTCGAACCGCCGATAACCCTCCAAGGAGACCCATCTATGGCAACAGAAGCTGTAATCCCCCAAGCCTTCGTGATGGCCGACTACAAAGGCCGCGTAGACCCCGACTGGTGTCCTGGGTGCGGACACTTCGGCGTGCTCGCCGCCGTGCAAAAAGCGTTAGTCGAGCTGCAAATCCCCAACGACCAGGTCGCCACCGTCAGCGGTATCGGCTGCTCGTCCAACTTTCCCGGCTTCATCGAAACCTATGGAATCCACTCGCTGCACGGGCGTTCGTTACCGGTTGCGACCGGCGTCAAGATGGCGAATCACGGGCTTACCGTGCTCGTCACGGGAGGAGATGGTGACGGTTTCGGCATCGGTTGTGGGCATTTTGTGCACACGATGCGGCGGAATATTGACCTGACTTATCTGGTCCTCGACAACCAGATTTACGGCCTCACCACCGGGCAGACGTCGCCTACCAGCCGCATCGGGGCGAAGACAAAATCCATGCCGTACGGCAATATCGAGACGCCACTGAACCCCCTCGCGCTTGCTCTGGCAGCGGGCGCAACCTTCGTCGGACGAGGCTTCACTGGCGAGCAGAAACACCTCACTACGTTGATTCGACAGGCGATAGAGCACAAGGGATTCTCCTTCCTCGACATCATGAGCCCCTGCGTCACCTACAACCACGACAACACCGTCCAGTGGTTCCGCCCGCGCGTGAAGCGGCTCGAAGATAACCCCGAGTACGACTCTGGCGACTGGAAGATGGCTATGGAGAAGGCGCTGCTATGGGGGGATGAGATTCCGATTGGGCGGTTCTTCCAGCGCACGGACCTGCCCAGCCTGCATGCGGCGGAACCGGTTTTGGCGGAGGGTGGCCCGCTGGTTCATCAGTCGAACAGAATCCCGCCCGACGTGGCGCAGGGATTCATGGAAGAGCTCATGTAGGGTCGTTTTGGCGCATGTGTATATACAGAAGTGTATATACACATGGTCTTCCCTCTACCGAGACTACTTTCGGAGTGACTCGGAGACGGTCGTCCCGGGTGCGCTTTCGTTTTGACGCTTGTCCACTGCCGTGACTCGGTAGCTGTACTGCTGCCCTGCCTCGACGTGCGCGTCGTGGAAGGCGGGCACCGGAACGGGCTCAGGGTTGAGTTTGGTTAAGCCGTTACCGCTGCTGCGGTAGATGTTGTAGCCGACGAGGTCGGTCTCGAAGCTGGCGTCCCAGCTTAGGTCAATCGACGGAGTCTCGCCGAAACCACCGCCGGGGATCAGGACCAGTCCGGTCGGGGGCTTGGGCGGGAAGACGTCGTGATACGTCAAGGTTGCTGCGGGCGATGGGGCGCTGCGTAGCTCCAGCTTCTGGCCCGCAATCGTTACCGTCGCGACGCGCTGCGCGACGTAGGTATAGGTTTCGCCCTCGCGGACAGTCGGGTCAATCAATCCGCCAGCATCCTTTGGCGTGGGATCGGCCCGCAGCACTACCTCTTTGGCCGGTTGGTTCGGTGTGTGGGCAAAGGGAGACAGCGACTTCTCCTGTTTTACTTTTGGAGCATCGGCGACCGGACCGACGGGCGTGGCGACAAGCGTTCGCCTCAACTCGACCCATGCGGACGAGGGAACCGGCTGCCACTCGATGACCGCGCTCTCGCGGCGCGTGGAAACCTTCAGTAGACCGACAGCTTGTGGGGCCTCCCCGGCAGCGACGAAGACAGGGGCAGATGGGCCTGCTGACTTACCTCTCATGCTGACCAACTCGATGCTGTAAGCGACAGCGCGCGGAGACCCGATTGATAAAGCAACACTTAGCGGCACGGTTGCCTTGCTCGCGCCGGGGGTGATGGGGAGGTGGAGTACAGAGTTACACGGCGTCTCGGAGACAGGTGTTGGGGCGGCCTTGCTTCGTTTCGAGGCTGGTTTGGTGGCTACAAGGGCGGCTGGCTGGCTATCCAGACAGACATTCGCTGTGATCGCGCCCTTGACCTTTTCGCCGTCCGTGGTGGTGGCCGGGGTGGTCCAGGCTAGCTCGACGTGGTCGGCTACCCGCTCCGCAACCAGTTTTTCGGCTGGCTTGGGCAGCAGAAGCGATGGCGGCTTGAGCGGCCCCTGGCTGGCGCAGCCGGTCAGGACGAGCGCGACTGTTGCTGAGGCCAGCGAACGCCATGCAACCGTGTTGCAGCGGGAATACATCGAAGAAAAAGACATCCATTTCAGGCTAGCACCCGTTCTTTCTGCAGCGATGGTTGTGAAGAGAAGACAGAGATTTCGCTGAAAAGTGGTGGAACACTTTTTTGAGCAATATCGCACATTTGTTTGCGTGGTTACAAAGTTATTGATATAGTCAAAGTCATGAACATCGAAACTCTCATTCAGGCCTCTGATATCGCGGAATCCGGCCACCCGCTCCCCGAGCCTCTTGCGGATCTCTCCAACCTGCAGATTGATGGAGAAGCCGCTGAGACGTTTATCGCCGAGAAGCGCATTGGCGAGCGCATAAAGTATCTGCGGTTGAAGAAGTCGATGGGTTTGGTGGATCTTGGACGTCACACCGGTCTGTCGGCCAGCTTCCTTTCGCAGCTTGAGACGGGACGTGTTGTCCCCACGCTGCGCAACCTTGCGCGCATCGCGATGGTTTTTTCAAAGGACCTGAGCTACTTTTTCGATCCGGAACCGGAGTCGTTGTTCCGCGTCCACCGCGGCAAGCAGCGCGTGCGGCTACCGCAGAGCGGCGTTGCCGACCCCTCCTACTTCTTCGAGAGTCTGGGATACCTGGTGCCGGATCGTCTGCTCGATCCCTACTTCGCAGAGTTTCTACCGAACAAGCGTGATCGCGAACCTCGCGCCCATCAGCATATCGGCTGCGAATTTCTGTATCTGCTCACCGGCAATCTCGACGTGCAGCATGGCGAAGTGACGCATCATCTTGAGGCCGGCGACGCGGTATACTTCGATGCGGCTACTGTCCACAGCTACGTCTGCATTGGCGAAATTGCCGCGACTGTGTTGATTGTGACGCTGCAGCAGCCCGTGGTGGCACCGTTGCCGAACCGCGTGAACGGGTTTATTCCGGCTAAGCCTCGCAATGGAGCGATTCCGTCTGCGAGCACCAAAGCGGTAACGGGGTCTGTCTCGGCGATGCGTAATACGGCGCGGAACCAGCGGCCCGCGTAGACCACTGTAGGTTATGTAGACCTGCGGTTCGTTCTACAGGTCGATTCCGTACGGCGATGCGACCGGTTTGCCCTTGTCATTCAGGGCGATGGTCGCCGCCGGTACGTGATGATCGTGCGTGAACAGTACGATCCACTTTTCGGGAATCGCACGAGCCAGAAACTGCTTACGCTGCTCGATGCAGGTGAGCGGGTCGAGATCGTAGCCCATCACCCAAGTGGGGTCCAAGTGGTAGGAAGTCGGGAACAGGTCGCTGATGTAGCAGGCGTGCTGGCCGCCGGACTCGATGTGAACGCCCAACATCTGATCGGTGTGCCCGGGAAAAACTTCGACCCAGATGCCGGGAACGATGGTTGGAGCGCGGCGGATCGAGTCGTTATCCAGCAGGGTCATCTGGCCTGAGGCGATCAGCGGATCGTAGTTAGGCGCTAAATAACTCACCTTGTCGCGATCCAGTTGCAGATGCCCATGCTCGACCTCGCCGCGGTGGGCGAAGTATTGAGCGTTTGGGAACGTTGGGCGAATGGTACCGTCCGGGTCGGTAGTCGTATTCCAGCCGCAATGGTCAAAGTGCAGGTGGGTGTTGATGACGTGCGTGACCTCGGCCGGGTCGACACCGGCTGCGGCGAGTGAAGCTGGAAGCCGAGCCTGATTTTGATGGATCTGCTGCATCTTTTCGGACTGGCGATTGCCGATTCCGGTCTCGATGACAACGACAGCGGACCCGGTGCGAACGACGACCGTATTTAGCCCCAGCAGAACGCAATTGTTGGCGTCGGGGGTGGTGCGCCTTTGCCATAGGGTTTTGGGCACGACGCCGAACATGGCACCGCCGTCGAGCAGGTAAGTGCCGTCGCTACATAGGCTTAGTTCAAAGCTGCCGAGGGTGATGTTGCCACGCAGAAGATTTGCATCGGTGGGCCGGGCAGCTGGGTGCATGGATTGGATGTTGAATCGCTCCATCAAAAATTTGGGTTCCAGTGTGATTCTAGGCCTCGTCGGCTTCGATTCTCGCACCCATTTGTTCGTTCGGAATGAAGTCCCCACTTGCCGCTGCCAACAATTCGCTCGGAATCCCCAAATCTGCATGGGTCAGCTCGACTGAGCTGGATGCAGAGATCGATGCAAGATCCGCTGCAGTTGCCACGGAGCTATGCGGCATGGCTGAAGCCATGGATGCTGCGGCAGCCACCGCTGCATCTGCTGATAAGGTTGCCCCATCCGTGTCGGTTGCGGCCGACGTTAGGGCCACAGCGATTGCGTCTCCGGCAAGAGTCGCCGGTTCCGTTACCTGAGCCGGAGGTGCGGGTGTGCTCCTGTTCTTCAACTGGAAGCATTGGCGACACAGGACGGCGCGGCCTTGCGTTGGTTTGAACGGCACGGTCGTCTCGACGCCGCACTGGCTGCATTCCGTCCGCGTTTCGGTCCGGGACAGCCCGGCTTTCCCTTTGTCCTTGTCGTTTGCGGCATCGGCTAGGCTGCCGCGCCTGGACTTGCAGGGTTTGCAGCGCTTGGGATCGTTCTTGAATTGTTTGTCGTGGAAAAACAGTTGTTCACCGGCGGTGAAAATAAACTCCCCGTGGCAGTCAGAACAGAATAAAGTGCGATCAATAAATTGGACTTCCATATCACTTCCCCATTGTGCAGAAAAGGATGGACACTCTGCGGGCGGCTATCACTGACGCCGACGAAAAGGCCAACCTGAACAAATGCCTGATATGAGACGGGGTACAGTACTGCGCTGTTCAAAATCGCATCGAGGCGCAATACCGTCCGCATTCTCACGCGTCGGGTGACATTTTCTCTACCGCAGGGAGTGGCAGAGTCCTTTACCGGGCGGGGCTGATTGATTAACCGTCCGGAACGGTGTACTTCGAAACTTTGGTGCTGGAAAGGTCAACTCTTTTTAGGCCGACTCTTAGAGATTCTTATACTACGCACAAATGTGTATTCAAAGATTTCTTTTATCAAATTGCTGAAGGCCGGTTCAGTTGAACCGGCCTTCAGCAATGTTCTTATGTGCGAAGAAACTAATCCTGTTCCTTACGAACCTTCTTGCGATTACGCTTGCGAGCGAGCGCTTCTTTTACACGCTTCTTCTCGCCTGGTTTCAGATAAAAGGAGTGACGCTTGACCTCTTTGATGATGTCTTCGGTCTGTACTTTGCGCTTGAAACGGCGCAGGGCATTCTCGAGCGGTTCACCTTCTTGAACTCGAATTTCTGCCAAGGAAAAAACACCTCACAATCGTGCCAGAATGGCTGTAATTAAAGATACGTCATTCCAACCGGTTTGTACCATTAAAAATGACAGAATGGTAATGGAATCAATGCTTCACGGTCTGTAGTGAGCTAGATTTGTTGGATAGGTGACATAGTGATCCGAAAATATCAGAGCTTTACCCCGGTCGTTCCGGACAGTTGCTATGTGGACCAGAGCGCGCAGGTGATTGGCGACGTGGTGCTGGGGGAGCAGGCCAGCGTCTGGATGAACGCGGTGGTGCGTGGCGATGTAAACTCGATCCGCATTGGGGCGCGGTCGAATGTGCAGGATTGCGCGGTTCTGCATGGGATGCGGTATGTGTACCCGGTGATTCTGGGCGAGATGGTGACGATCGGCCACAACGCTACGGTGCATGGCTGCGTGGTGGAGGACGCGTGTTTGATCGGCATGGGGGCAATTATTCTGAACAACGCGCGGATTGGCGAGGGGTCGATTATTGCGGCTGGCGCGGTGATTCCGGAGCATACGGTGATTCCGCCGCGGAGTTTGGTGACCGGTGTTCCGGGCAAGGTGCGGCGTCAGTTGGGCGACGAAGATCGGGAGTCGATTTTGAAATACGCCCGGAATTATATGGATTATGTGGCGATTTATCTGAAGGAAACCGGAGAGTAAAGGCCTTCGACTGGGCTTGATGGTGGCGGTTACTCCTTTGATTCTATTGGCTTAAAGCCGACGAATCTGATTGTGACTGGCACTCACCGTTTGCTACCTTCAGGGCTAGCAGGCGGATGCGAGACATGCATTTTCGCCGATCTAAGTTCCGGAGAGGCGAATCCATGTCCGAACTAGCGGTTGCTCTCGCGGCTTTGGCGATGTTGCTGGCGCCTTGCATTCTGGCCCGCGCTATCTGTATCAGTGACCGCCGCGCCGCTGCCGCACGGTACCAGGCTCAACTGGCGCGGATGCAGAAGTCTGGCTCGTGGCGGGTTTCGACGATCCGGTAGGCGATTCGGGGCTGCGGTTCGATAGACTAGAGGTCTATGTCGACGTTGAAGGCAGTACGAGGCACCCGGGACCTGCTCCCGCCGGAAACACAACTTTGGAATCGCGTGGAGGCTACGGCCCGCGCAGTCTTCTCGCGGTATGGGTTTGGCGAGATTCGCACGCCGATCTTCGAAGCTACCGAGCTTTTTGCGCGGGGGGTTGGCGAAGAGACGGATATCGTCTCGAAGGAGATGTATACGTGGGAGGATCGGGCGCGCGCAGCAAGCGAGAAGGCTCAGTCGCTGACGTTGCGGCCGGAGAATACGGCGGGCGTGGTTCGGGCGTATATCGAGCACAAGCTGGGCGATACGGGGAACCTGCAGAAGCTGTTTTATATTGGGCCGCAGTTTCGGCGGGAGCGTCCGCAGCGGGGGCGCTACAGGCAGTTCTGGCAGATCGGCGTGGAGGTTCTCGGGCCGGTAAGTTCCGGTGCCGAAAGCGCTATTCGGGATGCGGAAGTTCTGGAGATGCTGGCGTCGCTGCTGGATGAGCTGGGGATCAAGAACTGGAAGCTGGATTTGAACTCGGTGGGTTCGTCGACGGATCGGCCGAGGTATATTGCGGCTTTGCGCGAGGCTCTGGCGCCGGTGAAACACCTGATGTGTGAGGACAATCAGCGGCGGGCGGAGACGAATCCGCTGCGGGTGTTGGACTCGAAGGACCCGAACGATCAGGAGCTGATTAATTCGCTGCCGAAGATTGCGGATTTTCTGGATGAGGCTTCGACGGCGCACTTTGCGCAGGTGAGGGCGGCGCTGGATGCTTGTGGGGTGGCGTACACGGTGAATCCGCGGCTGGTGCGGGGGCTGGACTACTACACACGCACGACGTTTGAGTTTACGGTTCCGGATGGCAGCGGGCTGGGCACGCAGAACGCTTTGCTGGGCGGCGGGCGGTACGACGGTTTGAGCGAAATGCTGGGAGGGCCAAAGGCTCCGGGGATCGGGTTTGCGATTGGCGAGGACCGGCTGATTTTGACGCTGCAGGCGCAGGCTCTGGAGACTGCCGCGACCAAACTGGACGCGTATATTGCACCGTTGGGGATTGGGCAGAATGCGGCTGCTTTGGCGCTGGCGCGGGAGCTTCGACGGAAGGGTCTGTCGGTGGAAGTGGGCGACGGGAGTTTCCGGATGAAGAAGAGCTTTGAGGCGGCGGATAAGGTGGCGCGGCATATT